>CAYVHE010000001.1:0-58163 GCA_964451085.1 uncultured Candidatus Saccharibacteria bacterium
ATACACATACCCATATTCTAAAACGAAAGTGTTCAATAAACTGGGGCTTAGTATAAGCAAGCATAAGAATTAAATTGCATTTATGTATAAACTATGATATAGTACAGTTGTTAAGGAGTGAATTATAGATGGAATTTGTATCAAGAATGAGATGGCTAATTGTAATAGTTGTTTTTACTCTGTCAATCGGATTGATTGGATGGGGATTATATTCTATTGCCAGAGGTATTTTTAATAGTTCTAGTGCTCCTGCTCAAATTGAGGAAACTACAGGATATAACGTAAAATCTGCCGGAACCGCAAGCCTAACAGTTGATGGTCCTGTCGTAGCTAACGAAGAGAATAGATCTTACAAGATTGAGGTTAGTTCAGGTGTTGTCTCTATGAAGGTCTATAAGAGTTATGGTCAGGTTCTTTTAAGCGAAAAAAGCTATAAAAACAATGATGTATCTTTTGATAATTTTTTGAGTGCCCTAAAAGAGTTAAATGTCACATCTAGAAAGAAGAACACGACTTTAGATGATGATAATTCTGGGACAGGTGTTTGCTCAAACGGTAAAAGGTATATTGTAGAATTAGATAATGACGTAAGAAGATGGTCTACTTCCTGCAGCAGTAAACAGGGTACGGCTGGCTTTTCTATGAGTGCAATAAGAACGTTATTCGGTAAACAAGTGCCCGATAAGAACGAATTGTTACGTGGTACCGGACTCTAGATAATTATAAGAATAATTACTTGCTAGTATCAGACGGCTAAATACGAGATAATAGAGTGATGAATAAGGCGGTAGTTTTTGATTTTTATGGAGTGCTATTCCCTAATACTTATTGGGCTTTAGCAGATTTTTACTGTCCTGATATGGATAAAAATATTCATAAACAATTGCAGGATATTATTCGTAGTTCTGATAGGGGGGAGATAAGTCAGAATGATATGTGGCTTGAAGTTATTAAGATATATGGAGTTAGCCTTGATGAATTGATGCAGAAAAAAGGCTCTTTTGGCGGACTTGATCTTAATCTTTTGAAGTACGTAACAGATCTAAAGGGAAAAGGTGTTAAAACGGGTATTATATCTAACGCTGGAAGCGGATTCGTTGAGGGCGCCTTAGCAAACGAGTCCTACCTCGAAGCTTTCAATAGCATTATTGTTAGTGGAGATGTTGGCGTAGTTAAGCCATCACATGAGATATTTATGATGAGTGTAGAAGCCTTATCGGTTCAAGCTAAAGATTGTTTATTTTTTGATGATATCCAGAGAAACGTAGATGCAGCTCGTGAATTTGGTATGCAGGCTCATTTATATGAGGGATTATCTGATTGTAAACTGGTGGTACAAAACTTTTTAGACTACACCGATACGGATAAATAGCTTTTTATCAAGGTTACATTGCTCTATTATTTTAGGCAATTCCATTTGTAGTGTTGATGCGAGAGGTGCGCTTGGAACTACAATTGTATAACCGTAATATGATACCGAAGCTTTAATATCAACTCTATGTTTTGTCTTAGCATATTCCTTGAGTGCCGACAGCTGAGGAGGCTCTTGGGGTGTTTTATCCTTAAGAAGGTCTTTAATGGTGTCCATAACTATCCATTATTATAACCTTTGTAGTTTAAAAAAAGGATTTGGATTATAATTAAACTTAAATGGGTATGTTTCCTGATGTAGTTATGGGTCCCAAAGAAAATAATATTATTGAAGGCGCAGTGAGAGTTGGAAGGAATGATGTTGAATATAAATACTCACAGCCAGAGCATGTAGTTCATCCAAACGTTTTCGTTATGGATTCAGGCCTAGCATCAAATATTGATTCACTGCATATACCATTTGAAAGATTTGCAGAACTTGGTTGTAGTGTGATTGCAGTAGGTCATAATCATCACGACATCCTCCATCCCATTAGTACGAACGCACATGAGGTAGAAGCTGTCATAGAAGAAGTTATACCAGATAAAACAGTAGACTTAGTGGGGTTGTCACGGGGTTGGCCAGCTCAAGTATTGGTAGCGCAACATATAGAAAAAGTTAATTCTCTAACAGCAGTCGCACCAGCTATGATGACGCCTATAAGTTTATCGAGACTTGGTTTACTAGGGGTGGAGGTAGCTAGAGAAACATTCAGGAACCCAAGAAAATTTGGCAAGGTCATATTAGGCAGCGTTGGTACAGTCTTACGGAGGCCTGATGTCACAATCTCTGAGGCTGTTACTCTTACCAGAGGGTTTGTGCATAATAGGGTTTCTGATCTAAAGTTACTAAAAAGTGATATAGAATTGCATTTAGTTGCGTCGCTATATGATGGATTTTTTGATCCAGTTGGCTTGGAGTCGATTGCTCGTGATCTTGGTTTTGATTCAATAACACTATTTGGTGAAAATCTCGCTGGTCACGCAGCTCTAACGTACAATAATCATATAGTCGATGAAATTGTATCTAAAGTGTATCCAGAACGCGCTGTGTTAGCTGCCTAATATATACTAAGAGTATGCCAGAGTTACCAGAAGTTGAAATAGTTATAATAGGTCTAAAGCAATTAATTATCGGTAAGAACATAAAAAAAGTTACTAGTGATTTTGCTAAGTCTTTTCCTAATGACAAATTCGCAGTTTCAAAGTTTATGATTGGTTCGGACATTGTAAGCATACGGAGAAAAGGGAAGGTTATACTAATAGATCTTTCTACGGGTTATAGTCTGATGACACACCTAAGAATGACCGGTCAATTGGTCTATGTGGGGTTAAAAAATAAAAGATTTGGCGCGGGTCACCCTAATGGCTCACTCACAGCTAAATTACCAGACAAATCAACAAGAGTCGATATTACTTTTTCAGACAATGCACAGCTATATTTTAATGACCAAAGAAAATTTGGACGGATGAATCTGTTACCTACAGAATTAGTAAAATACGATAGTTTTATAGCAAAGCTAGGTCCTGAACCACTCAATAATAGCTTTACTCCGGAAGTTTTTAGTGAACAGCTTAGAAGTAAGTCGGGGAGTACTATAAAGGCTGCTTTATTGGATCAGTCAGTGCTGGCAGGAATTGGCAATATTTATGCTGATGAAAGTCTATGGCTAGCAAAAATCCATCCATCCATTAAGGCTGGCAAACTGTCTAGAAGCAGAATAACGGCACTACATGGAGCCATAGTTAAGATACTCAAAGCATCAATAGACGCAGGTGGTAGTACTTCCAAAAACTATGTAAATGCTAAGGGTGAAAAAGGAAGCTATCTAACAGCTGCTAACGTTTATAGACGTGAGGGTAAGCCATGTAGGCGCTGTAAAACCTTAATAGAAAAGACAAGAGTAGCTGGTAGAGGTACGCATACCTGCAGCACATGCCAACAAATAAAGAATAAATAATGTATTCAAAAGAAACGTGTTATTACTATGCCTTATTATCTAGTTAAGTGGTATAGTGATAAGTACCATGATTACAGTACTAACAGGGGAAAATGATTATGCTATACGTATTAAACTCAGTAGCATAATTGCTGAATTTAGATCTAGCAATGGTGATAGTATAGAAAGATTTTCCGGATTTGAAACACTAGATTTTGGTGATGTAGTTAACGCGATACGAAGCATTTCTTTATTCGACAATAAAAAACTAGTAATTATTTCAGATTTTAGTAAATCAAAAAATATTCTTGATAACATTGAAGGCATTAACTCTCAAATAGCGGACAGCACAAAACTAATATTGGTTGACTCAAAACTTGATAAACGAACGTCGGCCTATAAGTTTTTGAAAATTAACGCTAACTTAATTGTATTTAATAATTTAGACTTGGTTTCTTTGCAAAACTGGGTTTTGGCTAAATTTAAAGAGCAAGGCAGCACCATTTCTCCAGCTTCAGCAGCATACCTTATTGAAAGGGTAGGGCAAAACCAGCAACAGCTAGACAAAGAGGTCGAAAAACTATGTTTGTCAGGTCAATCAATAACTAATGAACTTATCGATAGAATGGCCGAACAAACTCCAAAAGGTAAGATATTTGACTTACTAGAAGTGTTGTTTCTAGGTAAATTGGAGAAAGCGTGGGGTTTGTATAAGGGTCAACGTGCTCAAGGCGAAGCTCCGCAAAAAATCATTGCAATGATAGTATGGCAGTTGCAACAGTTTACTCTAGCGATTTACGCTAATCCTAAAACAACTAACACCCTTGTTAAGTCTGGCATGTCGTCGTACACGGCGCAAAAATCTCTTCAGGCTGTAAGTAACATTAGTAAAGCAGATCTTAGGTTCTATATATCTAGACTTTCGGAGATTGATGCTCAATCTAAAACAAGCGCAGATGTGGAATCGGCGCTTGAAGTATATTTTTCGGAGATAACGGACAGGCTAGCTATTTCTTAGCAGTAGCCTTCTTGGCTGTAGTTTTTTTAGTTTTCGCCTTAGGTTTGGTAGTCTTCTTCTTAGCAGTAGTAGCCTTTTTTGGACTTTTTGCTTTGGTGGTTTTCTTGCTTCCCACTTTAGTAGTACCAGCTAATTTGGAAGCTTTATTTACCTGACTTTTCTGACGAGCTCCTTTTTGCTTGCTGATAACATGCTTCTTTACTGCCGTATCAATTGCACTGTAAGCTTCGTTTTGAGCTTTGGTGGTGTCTTTTTTGCCGCTTAAAGCAGCGTGAAAAGTTTTCAAACTCTCTTTTAGTGATTTCTTGGTCTTTGCATTCTTGATGCTAGCTTTTTGAGTAACTCTAACTCTTTTTTTAGCTGATTTTATAATCGGCATAGATCTGTTTTAGACTCCTGTTTTATAGTGTAGTTTAATAGTAATAATCCATGAAACTATACCTGAAAAGCACGAAAATGTAAACAGTGGTTAATAAAGTGATGGACAAAATATAGCGCTTATGGTACTATTTACCCGATAAATAATCAAAAATAAAACATGAATGATCAACAAAGACAACAGGTATTAGAACAGCTAAAAACAGCTAATAATGTTTTAATTACAGTCAATGCTAACCCTTCAGTCGACGAATTAGCGGCCTCAATTGGTCTAACTATTGCATTAAACAAGATGGACAAACATGCTACGACTGTATTTAGTGGTGTCGTGCCGTCCACTATTGAGTTTTTGCAACCTGAAAAGACGATAGAAACAACAACAGATTCTCTGCGAGACTTTATAATCGCGCTCGATAAATCTAAAGCTGATAAATTACGTTATAAGGTAGAAGCAGATGTAGTTAGGATATTTATAACCCCCTACAGAACAACTATCTCTGATAAAGACCTAAAGTTTAGCCAGGGTGACTTTAATGTTGATGCTATAGTAGCGCTTGGAGTAGTCAATAAGGAGCACCTTGATAATGCAGTAACAGCTCACGGGAGGATTCTGCACGATGCAGTAGTAATAGCGGTCACAAATCGTGACAAAGTAAGCGAATTAGGCTCAATTAACTGGCAAGATAAACAAGCAGGAAGCTTATGTGAAATGATAGCGGGAATGACGTCAGAGTTGAAACCTGACGCAATCGACGGTCAGATGGCAACTGCTTTACTAACCGGAATCATATCCGAAACCGATTGGTTTAAGAACGAAAAGACTACTCCTAATGCCCTAGCGTTGAGCTCTAAACTTCTGGCCGCTGGAGCAAACCAACAGCTCATTGCAGATAAGTTGGAAGAACCTGCGACATTGCCAGCACCAATCTTTGAAGCTGCATCTAAAACACCCTTGAAGGAGGTAAATGAGACTAAGTCGAACGAATCTGATGGAGAACTAGAAATATCACACGGTAAAGACCAAGATGATTCCAAGGAACCAGAAATAGATAAGATTCATATTGATGAGGATGGGAATATTAGTAAACCAGAAGAGATACCTCAGTATCAACCCACTCATGACGATAGCCCCCCTGTAGAACCAGCGGTAGACGCGGAAGAAAAACCATTGGAAAAACAAGACACTCCGATTGATTCTGTAGATAATAAAGACGAAGAAAAGCCTGCGGTGCCCCAAGATACGCCTGAAGTTCCTACTATGCATCATGAAAAAGTCATCTCTCCCTTATCAGAAGACGGTACCCCAAAAGCGTCGGACAAACCTTTTGATCTCAACGAGGCTATGAAGGAGGTGGGATCTTCGGGAGCAAATCAGACACTGTCTGATCTTGAAGAATCAGTAGACAGTACTAAAGTCCAATCACAGCCTAAGCAACTTCCGCCACCACCGCCGGTTTCTGATTCAGATTCGTCTACAACCAGTCAGACACAACCTAAAGTTCTAGATCAGTCGAAAGACCCCGCAACTCTCCAGCCCAGTACTACTCCAGCTCCATCTCCCCCAACTCCACCCCCTCCTGTTCCTCCGCCAATGACTGCACCACAGTTTTACGATGCTAACGGAGACAGCAACAATCCGTTTCTTAACCCCAGTAAATAGCCCCAATCAATAATGGAAGGAATTCTTTTAGTAGACAAGCCAAAGGGCTGGACGAGTTTTGACGTCGTTAATAAGATTAGAAGTATTGTGGCCAAAGAACTTGACCAAAAACCTAGAAGTGTAAAAGTTGGCCATACAGGCACGTTAGACCCAGCTGCTACTGGTCTTTTAGTGGTTTGCATAGGTAAAAAGTATACAAAAACGATACAAGATTTGATTATTCACGATAAAACTTACGAAGTAGAAATGGTTTTAGGAAAAGTTAGTACAACGGGAGATCAGGAGGGTGAAATTACTGCAAAAAGCATCTCTACGCCCAAGCAAAAGGATATTAATACGGTAATAGCACACTTTATTGGTGAAATAAGTCAGAAACCGCCAGTGTATAGCGCTATAAAAATTAATGGCAAACGAGCCTATGAGCTGGCAAGGAAAGGCCAAAAAGTAGACATGCCATCTAGAAAAGTTAAGATACATTCTATGACCAACGTAAGTTATGACTATCCAATTGTAAAATTTGTAACACGTGTCGGCAGTGGCACATATATCAGGTCTTTGGTCCAGGACATAGGTGATGAGTTGAATACCGGAGCCTACACAAGTAATCTAAGGAGAATTTCCGTAGGCGATAAAAAAATTCAAGATGCTCTGCAAATATCAGATATAACTGCAAATAATATCAAGAACTTACTTGCGTAAAACAGAAGATTCGTGTTATAGTACTCTGTAACAATGACAGAAACGAAGACAGCGAGCACTAGCAAAAGTGCGTCTAAAACAGTGGTAGATACAGGATCTCCGAGTGTGCAAGTAAAAGCACTTACTGCTCGAATTAATGAGCTTACAGAACACTTGAAATTGAATAAAAAAGACCACATGGCAAGAAGAGGCTTACTAGTAATGGTAGGGCGTAGAAAAAGACTTCTAAAATATATCGCTAGTAAAGACAGTTCGGCTTATCTAGCCCTTATTAAGAAGCTTGGCCTAAGACGTTAATAATTCGTTTTTTTGTTGAAATAGCAAAGTGATAATTTTTTCAATCATGCGCATTTCATAATTGAAATACGTAAGATAAAGAAAATAATCGGATTGGTGGGAAAGGTGATAGAGCACAGCTTGCGATTTTATAGGATACGCAATCTGAACCCTGTTACTTAAACCCTAATCCAAGAAAAGGAAAAACATGTCAAAAATAATAAATCCCATGGGTAAAGATATATTGAGAGTTTCTACCGATTTATTTGGTAGGGAGCTAACTTTAGAGGTTAATAGGGTTGGTTTTAGGAGCACTGCATCAGTGGTAGTAAGTTACGGTGATACCGTAGTTTTGGGTACTGCAATGGTAGGGAAAGACTCAATAAGTGGAATGGACTATTTCCCATTAAGTATTGATTACGAAGAAAAATTTTATGCAGCAGGGAAAATCAGCGGGTCTCGATATATCAAGCGCGAAGGTCGTCCAAGCGAAGAGGCTGTATTGATTGGAAGAATTATTGATAGACCAATTAGACCGTTATGGCCTAAAGGCTATCGCCAGGCAGTTCAAGGTATAGCAACCGTTTTAAGTACTGACCCCTCCCTACGACCAGATATGATAGCAATGATAGCTATAAGCTCAGCACTTTCACTAACTGGAGCCCCATTTGATGGACCGGTTGCGGGGTTAAGAGTTGGTTTAACTGAAGAAGGTAAGTACAAAGCCTTTATGAGTATTGAAGAGTATGAAAAGAGCAAGTTAGACATAGTAGTAGCAGGAACTTCTAACGGAGTGATGATGGTAGAGGCAGGTGCTAATGAAGCGTCTGAGCAGGAAGTTATTGAAGCTATAAAGTGGGCACAAGCTGCGATGCAACCAGCAATAGCTCTCCAAAAGGAGCTAGTTGAAAAAGTTGGAGTTAAAGCTATGGACTATGAACTGGTTATTCCTGACGAGAAGATAATTTCAGATGTAGCTAGATGGGCAGAAAGTAAGTTAGGTGTAAAACTACGTAAGGATTACCCAGAACGTAACGCCATGATAGACGAAATTCGCAAAGAAATGCACGAATATTTTGAAAATGAGGTAGGAGAAACTTACGGTGATGTAAAAAACGATTATTCTGAAGCTTTTCAAAAAGCGGTTCATGCTGACGTTAGAAAGGGTATTGTAGAAGATAACGTTCGACCAGATGGACGACAAATGACCGAAGTAAGAGAGCTATCTAGTGAAGTAGGATTTTTACCAAGAGCACACGGATCAAGCATATTTACGCGTGGTGTAACTCAGGGCATGAACATAGTTACTCTTGCACCGTTAAGCTACGTTCAGTTAGTAGACACTATGGAACGTCAAGGTGAAAGAAGATATATGCACCACTACAACGCTCCAGGATGGACTGTTGGTGAGGTTAAACGATTAGGAAGTGCCGGTCGTAGAGAAATAGGTCACGGATATCTAGCTGAAAGGGCTCTGTCTCCTATGTTGCCCGCAGAAGCAGATTTCCCCTACACTATACGTTCTGTAACTGAGATTATGAGCCAAAACGGTTCAACATCTATGGCTGCTACTTGCTCAAGCTGTATGGCGTTGTTAGATGCTGGCGTTCCATTAAAAAGACCAGTAAGTGGTATTGCGATGGGCTTAATGCTAGATGGCGATACACCATATATTATGACCGATATTGCAGATGCTGAAGATTTTGCAGGAGATATGGACTTTAAGGTTACTGGTACTGATCAGGGCATTACTGCTCTGCAAATGGACATGAAAGTTCACGGATTGCCTATAGAGATTCTTGAATTGGCATTAAACAAGGGCAAGGACGGCAGAGCTAAAATTTTGCAACACATGTTAACTGTAATCGATAAGCCTGGAGAGATGAGTCCATACGCGCCAAGAGTAGAGTCCGTTATGATTAACCCAGACAAGATCCGGGAAATTATCGGAAAAGGCGGAGAAACAATCCAAAGAATTACTGCCGAGAGCGGCACAGAAATTGACATAAAAGACGATGGTACGGTATTGATAGCTAGCCCTGATAAAGCAAAAATAGATATAGCCATTCAGATGGTTAAAGATATTGTTGCCGAACCAGAGGTTGGGGCGATATACAGAGACAAACCGGTCGTAAATGTAATGGATTTTGGTGCGTTTGTACAGATTATGCCAGGCAAAGACGGGCTTGTGCATGTCAGTGAAATGAGCGACGAAAGAGTCGAGAAACCTAGTGACGTAGTTAAAGAAGGCGATAAAGTTACTGTCAAATTGCTAGCAATTGACGACAAGGGTCGTCTGCAGCTTAGCATGAAGGCCGCCAAAAAAGAGCAAGACGATAAGTAAGCGTAATGTAAGGAGTTACTTAGATGACGATACTCTCAAAACTTGAAAAAGCAGTTAATAATAAACTACCCTACAGTTTATTGTTACTAAGTGTTTTAAGTTTTGGGGCGTCCTACGGGTTTCTTTCTTGGTCCGTAGATACCGGAAGTTTTCTACTGTATTTTATAACTTTCATGTCTGTATATTTCGGATTCCACTTTTTGAAAGAGTTTATTAAGATTCGCTTTTTAGGTCATGGAAGAACAACAAGAAAAACTAGATAAACTAGCACAGCGTGTTGTAGCTGAAAATGTTACACCTGAACTCGCAAAACAAGCTACGCAACTGGTATTTGGTAAGGGTAATGCAAAGGCAGAAATCATGTTTATAGGTGAAGCTCCAGGTAAAAAAGAAGATGAGTTAGGTGAACCTTTTGTCGGTGCTTCAGGCAAAGTGCTAGATGAACTGTTAGAGAAAATTTCACTTGACAGGAAAGATGTTTATATTACGAATATAGTAAAATACAGGCCTCCAAACAATAGAGACCCACTGCCAGAAGAGAAAAAAGAGTTTTGGCCCTATCTACTAAAACAAATTAGCATCATTAAACCAAAACTAATAGCAACCCTTGGTCGCCATAGTGGGCAAGTCTTCATACAAGACTTGCACATAAGTGTTGATCACGGAAACCCAAAATCAATATCGGTAATTTTGGAAGGGAAGTCCCAATCAATTCAAATTTTACCCTTGTATCATCCTGCAGCCGCCCTATACAACGGGTCGCTCAGGAAAACATTGGAAGAAGATTTTTCAAAGATATTAACATTAGTAAATTAAATAAATTATTCTAAAAAATAGAACTTTAAGTAAAGGAGTTATAAATGAATAAACAAAATAATGAAGGCCAAAAAAGGTCTCAAAATAAAACAAAACAACAAGGTATGCAACGTAGAAATAGCAACGATAAACACAATAAGACTACTTCTAAACCGCGACCAAAAACTATGGAACAAGCCCGAAGTGCTAGCCGTGGTGAGGCTATACGGGCCCAGAAGAGAGCATTAGAAGATGCTACTCGTTTAGTGGGTAAATACGCATCAGCTAACAACGGTGATGAGAATACAAAAAGAGCTAATTTTATCGATAATAGTCCTCGACTAAAGGTCATAGGGTTAGGTGGTATGGATAGTGGTGGTTCAAAAAACATGATGTTAATTGAGTATGCTAACGACGCAATTGTCATTGACTGTGGTAATGATTTAGGTGTTGATTTACCCGGAATAAATTACGGAATATGCGATATTTCATATCTAGAAACTATTAAACATAAAGTAAAAGGATACGTAATTACACATGGTCACTTGGACCATATTGGGGGACTTCCTCATATTGTCACAAGAGTTCCTGCACCGATTTACGGAGGTAAATTTACTATTGGTAGAGTTGAGGAAATTTTCAAAAACTTTGGTTTACCAATGCCCGAAGGATTTTCACCCAAAACAGTAATAATGAACGAGCATACCCACGAAAAGCTTAAATTAGGGGTATTTTTCGTAGAACTTGTTGCTGTTACACACTCAATACCTGGCTCTACTTGTGTGGTGGTTGATACACCCTCAGGAAGAATAATTAATACAGGTGACTTCAGACTTGACCCTAACCCTTTGGACCACGAGAAGACAGACATGGAAAGACTAAAACAACTAGGCAAAGAAGGTGTGCTAGCTTTATTCAGCGAGAGTACAACAACCGAGAGACCTGGCCGTACACCAAGTGAGAGTACACTGGAGCAAAGTTTTGTAGACATTATGCAACAAGCCCCAGGTCGCTTATTTGTAGCCTTGTTCTCAACTAACGTGAATAGAGTTCAGATGATCGTTAATGCTGCAGTTAAACATAATCGTAAGATTGCGCTAGACGGTCGTAGCATGATGAGTACCCTGGAAATGGCAGTTAGACACGGTTTTATGAAGATCCCTAAAGGGACCTTTGTACCGATAAATAGTGTTGGAAAAATTAATGATTCTGACTTAGTGGTGATGTTGACTGGGTCACAAGGTGAGCCTAACTCTGCATTACAACGTATGGCGGCTGGTCAGCATAAACATGTAAAACTTAAAGCTCAGGACACTGTAGTTCTTAGTAGTACACCTATCCCAGAATCAGGCAATGACGCATCGATTGGTGTTATGGTAGATAACTTGATGCGTATGGGTGTTCATGTATTAAGGCACCAGACAAGAGAATTGGATGGTTGCGGCCCTTTGCACGTCTCCGGACACGCTAGCGTAGAAGAATATAGAGATATGATAGATATGATACAGCCAAAATTCTTTATTCCTATTTACGGAAGTTATAGAAGCAAACAAAGGCACATCGAAATTGCAGTAGAAGAGGGGATTCCAAGAGGAAACACCGTTAATGCTGAAAATGGTCACGTAATAGCTCTTAGTAAGGATAAGATGGAAATTATTGGGGAAGTCCCAACAGGAACTGCCCTAGTGGATCAATCCGGAGCTTTAGTAAACAGCGTTGTCGTCAAAGACAGGCTAATGCTAGCAGAAGAAGGCTTAGTTACAGTAATTTTAACTATTGATAAAAAATCAGGCCAACTATTAACTAGCCCAGACATTATTAGCCGAGGGTTCATTTACATGCGAGACTCAGAAGAACTAATGAACTTATTTAGGTCTGAACTTAGAAGAGCTGTGTTGCAACGTTACAAGAGAATAGACTTAGATAGATTTAAAGCGGAGCTAAAAGATTATGTTACTCACTTCTTGTATGAACAAACTCAGCATAGTCCAATAGTCATACCAGTGGTTAATATAGTTGGTGGGCGTGGTGCTGATAAACCAAATAAAAATGGTAACAAAAAGCAGCCGACTGAAGAAAAATCTCCAGAACAAATAGCAAAAGATCAACAGGATAGATTTGCCCAACTTAGACAGCAACTACTGGGCCAGGACGCCAGAACAGATTAGAATAGGTTTGTTTGTTCTCCTGTCCATTGACAAAATGGGTAATCTTTGTTAAAATAACAACACTATTTAATTAGTTTTAACTAGTTTAATTACTGATATAATATATAGTAATAATACATTATGGCTAAAAAGAAAAAACGAACTACCAAAAAAAGGGCTTCTAAACGAAAGTCTACCAAGAAGAAAGTAGACCAAGTTCCACGCGAGCCTAACATGTTCGTAAGACAGGTAGGCGCAATTCTGTTGTTGGTAGGCGCAGTATTTCTATTATTGGGTGGATTTGGAACTGGCGGTGCACTACCGAAAGGTATGTTTGACTTTGCCTATTCTACTTTTGGACTTGCTGCATACTTATCTCCCGTAGCTCTAGCTTATTGGGGGGTTCACAAACTTATCGCCGAGGATCACGATTTAACACCAAGTATTGTTATGAGTATGTTAAGCCTGTTAGTAGTATTAGCTGCTTGGCTACACGTAAGTTTTTCTTCTAAAGACCCAGTAACGCTTGCTATACAAGGGGGTGAAGGTGGACGAATAGGAGATGCCATTGGTGGAGCAGCACTTTCTGCTTTAGATATAGTACCTGCCAGCATACTTTTTGCTGTATTGGTATTTTTGGTGACTAGTTGGACTTTTAATATACCTTTGAGAGTGTTCTTAAAGCCGTTTAAGCGTAAAAGCCCTAATAGCAATGATACGGATCTCGGGGAGCTAAAACAAAACCCAAAGCACGAGTTTAAGCTTAATGAAGGCGTACCAGTAGAACATAATTCGGGTAAAAAATCTTTAAAAAACAGTGTAGATAATAAACTAAGCACAAAAGAAAACCACGAAGCTCTAACAGAGGCTAAAGACCCAAATTGGCATTTTCCGACACTAGACTTGCTGTCAGCGAAAGAAGATACTGCCGATCCAGGAGATGTGAATGCAAATGCAGATACGATTAAAGATACTTTTTCTAACTTCAACATCAATGTAGAGATGACCGGAGCTAATGTAGGTCCTAGGGTAACTCAATATACGCTAAGGCCACCCTCTAATACAAAACTTAGTAAAATTGCGGCATTAGACAAGGAACTATCACTTAATCTAGCAGCTCAAAGTATACGTATTGAGGCACCTATCCCTGGCAAACGTGCAGTGGGTATAGAGGTTCCAAACGTGAAGGCTGCAACTGTGAAGATCGGTGGAGTATTTAAGGATAAAGAATGGAAGAGTCATATAGGTTCATTAAATTTTGTCATAGGACGTGACATAGCTGGGCTACCTGTTGTCGCTTCTTTAGATAAGATGCCTCACTTGCTGATAGCAGGGCAGACTGGTTCTGGTAAATCGGTCATGATAAACACTGTGCTAGCAAGCTTATTATTTAAAAATAGTCCATCTGATTTGAAGCTGATATTAGTTGACCCAAAACAGGTTGAGCTAACTCCATATAATGAGATCCCTCATTTATTAACACCTGTAATTACAGAGCCCGAAAAGTGCATTAGTGCATTGAAGTGGGCTGTATCAGAGATGGATAGACGGCTTAAAGCTTTTTCTGGCGAAAAAAAGAGGAGTATTGATGAATATAATGCATTACCCGATAAGGATTCTATGCCTTATATAGTAATAGTAATAGACGAATTAGCTGATTTAATGATGATGGCTGCTAGAGACGTTGAAGCACTGATAGTACGTATTGCTCAAAAAGCACGCGCGGCTGGTATTCATCTCGTGCTTGCTACTCAAAGACCTAGCGTTGACGTAATTACGGGTCTTATTAAAGCTAACGTGCCTGCAAGAATAGCATTTACAGTAACCTCACAAGTAGACAGCAGGACAATTATAGATGGAATTGGTGCTGAAAAATTACTTGGGACTGGTGATATGCTATTTACTAATGCAACTATGCCAAAACCTAGGCGTATTCAAGGTGCTCTAATTACAGAAAGAGAAACCGCAAAAGTTAATGATTTCCTAAAAACTCAACGCCCTCCACAATATGACGATGAGGTAGTAAGCCAGCCGGTACACCTAAATGGGAAAGGCGGCCTAGTGGTTGAAAGCTCCAGAGAAGACGTGGATGATGACTTATGGGAAGATGCTGTCCGTGTAATAGTAGACAACAACAAAGCAAGTACAAGTCTACTTCAAAGAAAATTACGCATCGGCTACGGGCGAGCCTCTAGACTTATTGATCGAATGGAAGAGCAAGGCATTGTAAGTCAAGCGGATGGGTCTAAACCCAGAAACGTTTTAGTAAATTCTATGTCTGATGTATTTGGCGGTAGTTCTCCCGTTGAGCAGGACGAAGAAGCAGCTTTAGACGAGCTGTAATAATTTGAGTAGTTTAATAGGTTCTGTTATAATAACTGCAATATAAATTTTTGCTTACAGCTCTTAGGTATGTAAGCAAAAAGTCTGGTAACTTAAAAAAATACTAGGCTTAAGCCAAAGAAAGGATAATGTGTGGAACAGTACGAATTAGCTGTGTTATTTCATCCTGATCTAGAAATAGATCTTGAAAAAGCTGAGCAAAAAATAGCAAAACTAGTTAAAGACGTTGATGGTGAAATAACAGCAACAGACAATTGGGGTAAACGTAAACTAGCATATAAAATTAGCGGCCACGAACATGCTGTATACGTTTTTTATACGCTTAACTTACCGTCCAAGGGTGTTCAGCCCTTGAACAATACGTTAAATATAACCGACGAAGTGTTGCGTTTTTTGATTACAAAGCCCGACCTAAAAGCTATAGCAAAAGCTGAAGCTATGAAGATTAGTCGTGATAAGCGTGTTGAGCAAGCTGGAAACAGCTCTGATCGAGACTCCAGTGATAACAGAGACAAAGAATAGTAAATATTTTTTTAAGGAAGGGAGTAAAAAGAGATGGCAAAAGGATTTAATAAAGTAGTTCTTATGGGGAATCTTACCAGAGACCCTGAGCTAAGAAGTACGCCGAGTGGACAAAGTGTAGCTGCATTTTCACTTGCGGTTAATAGAACTTGGAAGAATGCTAACGGTGAGCAACAAGAAGCAGTCGATTATATAGACTGTAATGCTTGGGGTAAAGCTGGCGAAATCATAACTCAGTATATGCAGAAGGGTCGTTCTTTACTTGTGTCAGGACGTTTAACGCAACGCTCTTGGGAGCAAGATGGTCAAAAACGCTCAAAAGTAGAAGTTGTTGTCGAAGATTTTAATTTTATTGGTAGCGGTGGTGACAGACCCCAATCAGCTAATCAAGATAGCGTCGAGAAGCCAGTTGCTAAGAAAGCAACAAGTAGTAGTGCTACCAAGAAGAAAGAAGAGTCTAATAGCGACGATGTGGGGAATGAGCCTATTAACCTAGACGACATCCCTTTCTAGAACATTCACAACATAACTCTTTGCAGCCTGGCCGAGCCAGACTCGCCAGAGTTACTCCTGGCGGATTGCCGGAAGAGTAGCCTTGCGAGGCAAAGCTTCACCGTATGTAAATACGGTTTGCTTCACTTCGCAGCTTCTTTCCAGCACTCCATCCAGCTATGAAGTCCTAGAAACGAGACTAGTAAAATGTAGATAAGGGCGTGGGGCTGCTCTTCCTGAGCTACATAGCTCGAGAGTAGAGAGTATTCCATCCAGCTGTGAAGTCCTAGAAACCAGGTAGCTAATTTTGTGGAGTAACAGCCCAAATGTTAAAAATCGTTAATAACTAAATAAGGTCAAGACAGAATAAAAGATGGATATATTAACATCAGAAGAGGCCAAAAGGATAGAACTATCTTGGAACCCGTTCAGGAGGTCTAAGCAATTAAGAGAACTAGCTGCACCAGTGGGTGGATTGGCTCTTAACCATGGTTCTATCTCAGGGGCGGTTGGGATTCCAACCAGGCGTGGATTAGTTAGCGAATTAAGCCGACATGAGTACGATAAAGGTGTGGCACAGACTGCAACTGACTATGGAATTCAGGATGAGCGTGTTGCTAAACTAGTATATGAGAATCCTAGATATCAAGACATATTAAATGATGTAAGACCTGGATCTACCTCATAAAAATAGAGTATAAGCTAATAACAGATAAGTATTAACAATTAAATAAGAAAGGAAATGATAAATGGCTAAAATTTTTAAACACAAGACAGACATACCGTACTTTGACTACAAGGATTTCAAAACCCTTCAAAAGTATGTTAATCACTATGGGCAAATAGAACCTAGGAGTAAAACCGGGTTAACTGAAAGCAAACAGCGCCAACTAGCAAAAGCAATTAAGCGTGCTAGGCACCTAGCTTTGCTTCAATTTGTTAATAACTAGGAGATTTTTGAATGGCACTTTCACCAACCGATCTAAAAAAAGGACAAGTCTTCTCGTTGGATGAGGTCCCGTATATTGTCGTAGAATACGCCCAGAAAGTCATGGGCAGAGGAGGCAGCATTGTAAATGTTAAAGTCAAAAGCTTGCTTGACGGAAGATTACTGGCAAAAACGTTCAAAGGAAATGAACAGCTAGACAACGTTGACCTAACGTACTCCAATGCTCAATATCTTTATAATGATGGTAAAACCTACTTTTTTATGGATAATGAGTCTTATGAGCAGATTGAGTTTTCAGAATCCTTAGTTTCAACTAATGCCGGGTTTCTTCAGGAAGGTGACATAGTAAAAATTATGCGGCTTGACGCAAAACCAATAAGTATTGAGTTACCAAAGAATGTCTATCTGACGGTTGAATATACCGAAGATGTTGTTAAGGGTGACACTACAAGTAATGTAATGAAAGACGCTAAAATGAATACGGGACTTATCGTTAAAGTTCCAGCATTCATAAAGATAAAAGACATTATTTCTGTAGACACAGAGACAGGGTCTTACAGAGAAAGAAAAAAGTAACCCATAAAATTAAGACTGGGGTATTGTTATGAAAAGACGATTAGACTCAGAAATATGTGAGAGAAAAATAACAACTTCACGTAGCCAGGCTGAAAATTATATAAAACTCGGACTCGTAACTGTTAACGGAAAAACTATAAAAAAGAGCAGCTACATGGTAGCAAGCAGTGCTGAAATTTCGTTGGTTTCTGAACAATATGTCTCTCGGGCGGCTTTAAAGCTTGCCTCTATTGCTGACCAATTTAAATTACGCTTTGACGGTAGTACAGTGTTAGACATAGGCAGTAGTACGGGTGGATTTACGGATTTTTCTCTCCGACATGGGGCTAATAAAGTGATTGCCGTCGATGTAGGAACCGATCAGTTACATCCGTCACTTAGGCAGGATAAACGGATAGAACTTTACGAAAAAACCGATATTCGCAATGTCGTGCTGTCATCCAGTAATAGCGTAGAGGCTAAAGGCACCACTATAATTAGTTCTGTGCCAGAATTGTTGCTAGCAGATGTTAGCTTTATTAGCCTAACAAAAATCTTGCCTCACGTTAGAATGTTAATGTCTAGTAAATCCATTCTTATTGCTATGTGTAAACCACAGTTTGAAGCCGGCAAGGACCAAATAAACAAAGGGGTAGTTAAAAACGGTACCATCAGGCGTAAAATTCTAAAAAACTTTGAAGCATGGTTACGCAATAATAATTATAGGGTTTTAGACAAGGCCGACTCTCATATTGCGGGTACTCACGGCAATGTAGAACGATTCTATAAACTTAAAAAAATCTAGAGCAGCTTTTTCATCGCATCGATGTCTTTTATTGCTATATGATTGTTTACAGTTGTTACTAGACCTCTTTTTTTCAAAACACTCAGCTCTCTAGAAGTTGTTTCCCTAGTCGCGTTAACTGAGCTAGCTATATCAGTTTGCCGGAAGGGAGCAACTAATTCTATTAAGCCATTTTTTTCAACACCAAAACGAGTTGAAGTAGCTATCAAAAAGGACATAATACGTTCTCTTGCAGTGCGATAGCTCAGAGTCATTACTCTTTCAGAGTGCAGCCTATAAGCATCTATGGCCATATCTAGGATTATGGGCAGGGCGTCTTTATGCTTATCTAAAAATTCCAAGTAGTCCATTTTAGAGACACGCCAAAGTGATGTTTCTTCCATTGCCTCATATGTTACGTTACGGTGTTCTCCCGTAAAAGCCCATATTAAAGGAAAAACCCCACCAGGTCCTCTAACGAGAAGCAGGTTTTCTTCGCCATATTTAGTAATAACGTAAGCCTTTATGAATCCCCACTCTATTAAAAAAATACCGTTTGGGTCATCCTGGGGCCTAATGATGGCTTCTCCTTTTTTATACTGAAGCCGTGTGTGAGCATGAAAGAAAGCTCGCAGTTTTTCGCGTTGTAGGTTTTGGCTTGCCATACTTACATTGTTTCAATATCACACAATAAATGCAAGTGTGACGAGAATCACGTTACTATGGTGAGCATATTTACTGCAATACATTCCCATTAGGTATTTAATTAAAGTAGTTCTAATATCACAGGAGAATGGGGCGATGAACGATAATACAACTAATTTAACACCAAGGTTGGCGTCAAGTTTAAAGCGTAGACTTTTCGGGGCAGCTGAAATAAAAGCTCTTCAAAAAATAGTACTTCCGTTGGAGACTGTTCATTTTGCAGTATATGGTTATTACCAAGGAGGGTCTTGTCTTTTGGCAGCGACGGATCAAAGGGTCTTATTAGTAGATAAACGGCCTTTTTTCCTACATGTTGATGTTTTTTCTCTAGATACTATCAACAACATCTCAATTAGTCGTCAATTTCTGATGGTGACATTAAAATTGAGATGTGGTCCTAAAAAGTGCGTGTTTAGGAGTTTTAGCGACAAAAATCTTAGTAAGATGGAACGATTTATAAATTCTAAAGTTAAAAATAATATAAAGAATACTTCTTTGTATAGAAGTAACAGCCGAATATACAATAAATCGTATTTACACCCTGCATGGACCCCACATAATGCTATATTTGTTCCCAAACGCAAGGTGACTAAGTATTATCGGGAGCTTCCAGGACTGTTAGATATTATTAGTTAGAGCTGGCTATGCTACACTTTTTACTAAGTGATGGTAAAGAGAAAAATAGATGTGACTAATCATAAAAAAGCCAAGGTTATCCTTACTATGAGTATTTCTATAGTTTTGATGGTAGTAGTGATAGTACTATGGGCAGTTACAAAAAACTCCACCAACAGTGCAGATATATCTCCCGTGGCTGAACAAGTACAAGCCCCTATATCCTCAGATCTGGCACCAATAACTCCCAAAGTTGCAAAAAAGCCGGAAGTTAGTTTTTTTGACTCCGAAAAACTTCAAGAAACTCTAAATTCTTGGGCTACAGGGCTTCATGGCAATGCAGGTGTGGTAATAACAAATGATAGTGGGGCAGTATTGGCGTCTTTGAATCCTGACGAGAGCTTTTCTACGGCAAGTATCTATAAGCTATTTGTAGCTTACGAGGGGTATTTACAACTGGACCGGCAGGAAAATCAGGGTTCTGAAGCCTATATAAACGGTCATACGCGCTTAGAATGTCTTGACTTGATGATCAGAGAATCAGATAGCCCTTGCGCCGAAAAGTTGTGGAGAGAGTTAGGTAAACAGGAAACTACAGACAAATTAATAACTTACGGAATTACAAATACTTCATTGGTGAGTTTAACAACCACAGCAGACGACGTAGCGAAAATATTATTGAAGATATCTAATGGTGAAGGTTTATCAAATACTTCACAGCTTGCATTATTGGACTCTATGAAAAATCAGATATTTAGATTCATTTTAAACAAAGGTTTTAGCTCTAACGTTACTGTTTACAATAAGGTAGGATTTAGTGAATATCAGGAGTACCATGATGCCGCTATTTTGGAATTTCCAAACAAACAAAGGCTAATAATGTCTGTACTTACGCAAAATGTTGGTACTAGCGCGATTGCAGATCTAGGGTCTAGAATAGAAGCAACAGTGCTGGGCGAGGAATAAATCCGTTGATCCGGCTGCTCTTCCAGCACTACAGGCTCTGCGCTAGACGTTGAATCTGAACTCAACTATGTCATTTGGTTGCATGACGTAAGTTTTGCCCTCGGTACGAATTTTACCGGCTGCTTTGGCTGCTTGTTCAGACCCTGCCGATATTAAATCGTCGTAGTTAACTATTTGGGCTGCAATAAAACCCCTTTCAAAGTCACCATGTATAGCGCCCGCGGCTTTTGGAGCTGTATCACCCTTGTCTATCGTCCAGGCTCGAACTTCTTTTTCTCCAGCTGTTAAATAGCTCTGTAGCCCTAATAAATCATATGCAGCATGAATTACTTGGTCTAATCCGGGCTGATTTTGACCGTAGCTTTCTAATAGTTCTAATCTGTCATTTTCATCTAAACCGCGTAGTTCGTTTTCTAGTTTAGCACTTAAAAAAACTGAAGGGGCAGGGGCAACAAGACTTATTAGTTCATTAATTTTACTAGTATTAGTTAACTGGTCATCATCTAAATTAAAAAGATATAAAATGGGTTTAGCCGTCATTAGCTGCAGGTTAGAAAGATTCTTATTATATTCTTTTAGTAAATCCCCAGACTTCCACAGAGGCATTCCTTCATCAAGGGTGGATTTTATCTTCTTGATTAAGTCTGATATGGGCTTTAATTTTGGGTTGGCTCTAGTTTCTTTATCTAGTTTTGGGAGCTGTTTTTCTATTGTTTGAAGATCTGCTAACACTAATTCTGTGGTAATGATATCTATGTCGTGTTTTGGGTCACGTGAGGATTCGTTACGGATTACATCATTATCTTCAAAAGCTCTTACAACTTGGCAGATGGCATTAGAGCTTCTGATATGGCTTAAAAACTGATTTCCAAGACCCTCGCCCTGGCTAGCACCTGCTACTAGTCCGGCTATGTCTACAAATGTGACGGTTGCAGGGATTATTTTTTGAGTATTATACATCTTTGCAAGTTTTGCCAAGCGTGAGTCAGGGACAGGCACTATTCCTGTATTTGGTTCAATTGTTGCAAAAGGGTAGTTAGCTGCCAGGACATCATTGTCGGTTAAGGCGTTAAAAAGTGTCGACTTACCTACATTAGGCAGCCCTACTATTCCGATAGATAAACTCATTAATTACTAGTATCAGTTATTTAGCTAGAAGTATCAAGCTTAAGGGCAAAAATATTTATGGAAAAAAGGGACTTTAAGCTGAATAGATTGTAGACACTTGTAAAAAGCGTTAAAACGTGCTATTATATTCAAGAGTATTAAAAAAGAAATACAAAATGTCAGCATCAAACAACTATACACCTCAAGTACCTGGACCGGTTTCCAGAGGCTATACACCTCAACAGCCCGGGGACTCCGTATTAGACAGTTTTCTGAATGGGCCTAGACTGCCTGTTGACCCGTTTGAGGACTTAAGACAAGGCTACGAAGCACCTAAACCTAAGAAAAATGGAGTAAGAAGAAAAATCGGTGTTGTAGCCTTAGGCGCGGCTGTTACCTTAGCCTCAATTGGGGTAGCTATTGGTTTTGGTAATCATGAGGAAGAACCCGCTGTATCCATTGATGAACCAATCGAAAATATTAGCCCAGTATCATCTTTGCAACCAGACCATGTCACTAGTACTACTACACAATCGCCAGGAGAACCGATTATTTTACAGCCCACGGAGATAGGTAATGTTGAGTTTAGTGATAATGGTCCAATTCTTCAGGATATAAATTGGTCGGCGTGGGTGCAAGGAGACAAATATATGACTGAGATGCTAAGCAACAATGAAATGTCCGCAGAAATGGCATCATCCAATATAAGGATAATTATGAAAAATGGACATGATTTTGTTGTAGGTACAGCAGGACTTCTTGAGTTAGCAGATGGTGACGTAGGGCTGCTGACCGTGCAGCACGTTACAGATAATACCGAGGGTGATTATGCCGGTGGTATGTTTGCTTTGATACCAGGGAAAGGTACAGTAAATATTTCTGAGCAGATAGGGCACATTGATAGGTCGGATTTAACTGAACGAGTAGGTAGTGCATCTGAGCAAGAAGATGGTGATGCGGCTGTAGTAGTACATTTAAGCGCTGAACAGCAAGAAATAATTCGTTCATTTGTAGAAAAAGGGGAGCTGACAACCTTTAGAATATCCGATAGTCCTAGTCAAATAGGTGATAGCCTACATGTAAATAACGGGAGAACCGGCTACATAGTTTCATTAATACAAGTTAGATATAACGAAGGGCGTTATTACGAGGAATACTATAGACAAAGTCAGCCTGACTTGGTTATTGATAGTTCTGTGACGGGAGAGGCTTTAGACGACGGTGAATTTGATGTTAGAGACCGAGCTAATTTTGAAGCTTGGGTATTGAACCAGAAACAAGAGGATTTAGAAAAACTACAAGAAAGCGCTGATGCGTTCCTATGCGAAGGTCAAAGTGGATCACCTATTCTAAACGAAGAAGGCGAAGCAATTGGTGTGACGTCTGCCGGTGTGAAGCAAAATGGGCTCAGTATTGGGCCTTTTAGCTTCGAATTGATAGATGGCGCAACTTGCTTTGTAGAAATCATCGGATCTAACGCATAATACTTTTTAAAAAAGCTACTATATAAAAGATATAAGTAGGCTTTAATCAATGGTTGATTCGTAGTAACATAAGTGTAATGGCTACGTTTAGCGAAATTCCGGTAGAATCTTGGCAATGGCTTTTTATTGGCGTTGTTTTCTGTACGGTTAGTATTAGAAGTTATTTCAATTACAAAAAAACAACCAACCAAGTGTCACTATTTTATTTGTATATTGCTGCTGTTGCCGGATTTTCTTATTTTTTCTGGGGCATGCCCTCTGTCTTTACAAAAGACATGGATGTAATTAAGTACTCTGGTATGGTTGGCGATGTATTGATAACTATCCCAGTCGGCGCTCACGCAATTTTGTTGTGGATGCTGGTCCTAAAGGATAAAAAAATATCTAAGTGGACATTATTGATTCCGTCTTTGTTTATTGCATTGTGGTCCGGAATACTTTCTGTAAGCAAAGCTTTTTCAGGCGAGAATTTTACCCATATATCTGATAGCGGTGAGCTATTATTAGGAAATCTCCCTAGCATTCTTTCTGTTTTGTTTATTATTATATTTTATCCACTTGCAGTCTATTTTTTAAGAAGTGCCAGTTCAGCAAAAGATGCAACTGGAAAAATGCGGGGTGTAGCACTGGGATTAGTTTATGCAGGACTGGCAACTGTAGAAATTCAAGCAAACTCTTTTAGCTCTTCCTCTCAGGAAACCGAAAGGTTCCTGATACTACTGTTAATGGCTATCTTTGGATTAATATTTTTTGTAATCGCACAATTTACCAAAAAACGATAAGTTTTAAAGCTATAGAATAACAGGGTATACTAATACCAAAGTACTTAAGCTTTAATATATATGGAACATAATAAATTTCGTAACACTCTAGCGCATAGGCTCTCTGCAGGTTTAGTCACATTGTTGGCAATGATTCTTGTTGCTGTTGTGATGCAATACCAGGGGCTATTTTCTGGTGTTAAAGGTTTCTATGCGGCTATATTAATATCAAGTTTTGTAGTTATTACTATGCTACGAGTTTTTGATTTATTTAGGTTAAACAAAAACCCACTAATATTTATGGGGGCCTACAATATTGTGTTTATGATTGCTCAAATTGTAGTTTTTGCCCCTTTACATATATTGTCTCTGATATGGATTGTTTTATTGGTAAGGACCCGTTCGTATTTAGATGCGTTTTGGTCCTATGTTTGGTTAGCAGTTTTCGCATTATCTAGTTTGGCTGGGCTGGTTGTTGCAGAAGGCAATATGAATGATTTTTACTCTGTAGTTGCAGAGATAGGCATTGTACTTTTGGTAGCACTAGTGTTACAAGATTCAGAATCTCAGAAGGCTGGTTTTTATAGAGCTCAAGTAGATGAGACTGTCGCGAGTAAGAGGCTTCAGCACAGGCTTGAATCTATGTTTAATAATATTTCTCTAGCTATTTTTGGATTGGATAAAACGGGTGCAGTAGTTGTATATAACCACGCAGCCTTAAATATCATTAATAAAAACGCAGAACTTCACGGCATTAATATAAATTCTGTGCTTGCTATAAGCGACGAAGAAGGCAAACACATATCCTTTGCTGAACTTAATAAAACTATATCTAAAACAGAGAGAGATGATGTATATTTACACATTGGCCACGACGAAAGAACTCCGATAAACCTGATAGTATCTAGGTTTCACGAAAGCTATGCTGTAAATGACGGGATTAGTTTGGTGTTAACAATGCAGGACATAACAAAACAGAAAAAACTAAACACCCAGCAAGAGGATTTTATCTCGGTAGTATCGCATGAACTTAGGACTCCGCTTACGGTAGCCGAAGGAGGGGTCTCGAACGCACTATTAGTTAATAAGAAAAACGGCGATAACGAGGTTATTGGTCGAGCACTAAATGTTGCGCACGAACAAGTAGAATTTTTGTCTCAAATCGTTAATAACGTAAATACACTAACGCAATCCGCAAAAGACAAGCTAGAAGTAAATCTAGAAAGAATTTTTCCTAAAGAAATTGTAATGCACACTGCTAAAATATATGAAAATAGCGTGAATAAAGACAAATTGAGACTGGTATGTAAGGTAGATGATGACGTTGGGTCTATTATTTCTTCCAGGGAGTTTATAGAAGACATAATGAAGAACTTGGTAGAGAATGCGCTTAAGTATACCGAAGAAGGTGAAATTACTATTGGGGCTTACAAAGACCAGAAACTTATTAATTTCTACGTTAAGGATACTGGAATTGGAATAAGTCATTCAGACATTAGTAATATTTTTGACAAATTTTTCAGAGTTGAGTCTCACGAAATTCAGCAAAAAGGCGGCACGGGTCTTGGATTGTACGTGTCGACCCAACTAGCAGAAAGAATAAATTCCGAGCTCAGTGTAGACAGTAGACCTGGTGAGGGATCTATCTTTACTCTAAGCGTTCCAAGAGTAGGAGCTCTAGCAAGGGATACTAACCAAGTGTCACGTACTGAAGTTAGTGATTTTATGTCCGGTATTTAGTTAAAAACGTGATTTATGTATCCTAAAATCGGATAAAAACTCGCACATCGAGTGCGTATATTATGGGAACAACATAAATAGTGTAAATAACTATAGATTCGATAAAGCATATACGTTATACTTATGGCTAGGAATATGGGCATACTATCTAAATCATCAGATTTTTTTGGCCTAGACATCGGCACTTCTGCAATAAGAGTGGTGCAAATGAAGGGGGGCAGAGCAAAAACCCTTGCTCACTATGGTTCGCTAGATATCGACGGTAAACTCTCTAAAAGCGACTCAAATGCAGATCAACAAAAATTAGCTCAAGCCGTTAAACAGGTCGTAGCTAATAGTGGTATAAATACATCAAACGTTGCTGTGGGGATTCCTTCACAACGAGTATTTGTGACTGTTGTTGATATCGACAGGTTAGCACCTAAAGAGTTAGATAAGTCTATTCGGCTTCAAGCTGAATCTCTAATACCAACCCCTTTAAGTGATTCTAAAATTGACTGGGCTTTGTTAGGAGACTCACCTAAAGAACAAAGTAAAGTTGAGATTTTGTTAAGTAGTGTTCAAAATGACTTTGTTGAGAGAAGACTAGACTTACTAGAGGGAATTGGCCTAAACGTAATTGCATTTGAACCCGACAGTCTTGCTTTAAGTAGATCTTTGTTAACTCCTGGTACTGCTGCACCGCACTTATTGTTAGATATGGGTAGCGAGGCAACTGATTTAGTTATAACTCTTAACGACGCACCAAGATTAATAAGGTCTATCCCAATAGGTACAAACGCGATTGTTAAAGCTGCGATTCAGAATCTTGGTATTGACGAGAAGCAAGCCACGCAGTTTGTATATAAGTTCGGAGTTAGCAAAGATAAATTAGATGGACAAATTTTTAATGCAATAAATAGTACTATCGAGACTCTTGTTACAGAAATCGAGAAATCAATAAAATTCTTTAGTACTAGGTATCAAGGAGTTGGCTTAGAGAGGATCGTATTAACGGGCGGGGCATCAGTGCTACCAGAATTTCCATTAATGATTGCAAATAAGTTTGGGGTAAGCGTAGAAATTGGTAACTCATGGCGAAATGCTGCCTTTCCGGTAGAACGCCAAAATGAGTTGTTGGTTGTGTCTAATAAATTTGCTACGGCAGCTGGCTTAGCCGAGAGGTTAGCATGATTCAATTTAATTTACTTCCAGACGTAAAAAAAGAATACATTAAAGCTAAGAGAACCAAAGCGTTAATTCTAAACGTATCAGCCATATCAATAGTTATTTCTGTGGTAGCTGTCCTTATTATGTTTAGTTTTGTCCAAGGTGTTCAAAAAAAACACATCACTGATTTAACTAAAGATATAAAATCAGGAATAGCATCGATAACCGACATTCAAGACTTGGATAAAATTCTTACGATTCAACATCAGCTAGGTGAACTAACGACTCTGCACGAAGAAAAACCAGAAACTTCAAGGATTTTTGGATACCTAAATCAGCTAACACCTATTAGCGTTAAGATAAGTAGCATAACCTTAAATATCGATGACAGCACCTTGATAATTTCTGGTACTTCGGATAGTCTAGCTTCGATTAATCAATATATTGATACTCTAAAGTTCTCTAGTTTTGATACGACGGATACAGAAAATAACCAGCCGTTTAACGATATCGTTTCACAAATGAGTAGGAATGAGTCCAAGTCTTCCTACGAAGTAAGCATGACTTTTGACCCTATCTTATTTAATAATACCGAGTCAGTAATCTTAAATGTTCCCGATAAAATAACAACGCGCTCAGTTATTGGAAAACCTACTCTTAATAATGTGCAGGCCACTCCAGATAACCCGTTATTTAATGACCCTGGCAACAGTGGAGGAGGGCAGTAATGGCTGAACAAAATCATAAATCCATAAAACATGCGATCATCGACAAAGTTAATACGACTATAATAATTTCTGTATCAATTGCTGCATTCGTAGTGGTATTTAGTCTTTTTGCAATAAAATCACTTGTCAGCCAGAGTCTCTACCAACAGAGGGTTATTTCAGCTAAGGAAGAAACGCTCAAGTTAGTTAAATCAAATAAAACAATTGCTCTCGAGCTTCAAACATCTTTTACAGATTTTGATTCAGAAATAACTAATGTTTTAGGAGGAAGCTCTAGTGGCGATGGTCCTATGGATGGAGATAATGGGAAGATAGTTCTTGATTCGTTGCCAAGCGAGTATGATTTACCAGCTCTTTCTAGTAGTATAGAAAAAATCCTAACGGATGGTGGATATCAGATTCAGTCTATAGGTGGTACTGAAGAAGGCAATAAAGATAGCAATTCTGATAGTACTTCAAAAACTTCTTCCGTTTTATCTACTCCGATAGAAATTCCATATCCATTTGGTATTCAAGCCAGTACAGAACAAACTATTAATTTACTAAAGACTTTAGAAAGTTCAATTCGTCCGTTTTATGTCACCAAGCTAACAATTGATAGCGGTAAAGATGCTCTAGATACAACAATAGGCCTTAAAACTTTTTATCAACCAGCCAGTAATCTGCAAGTTTCTACAAAGGTGGTTAAATAATGAAACGCAAAGACCTAGGACTTATAGCGGTAGTAGCAATAATAAGTGCAGTAATATCTATTGTTGCATCAAATATCTTCTTATCTTCGGCGTCACAACGTAGTCAAAAAGTAGAGAAAGTAGGAAGGCTAAACTCAGAGTTTATTAAACCTTCTGACAAGTACTTTAATAGTAATTCTGTAAACCCTACAAAACTAATAGAGATAGGTCAAGATAAAGACAGTAATCCTTTTAGTGAACAATAGGCAGTTGGCGAATCGATGAGTGTATTATCTGCAGAAACTCAGAAAAAAATTATTCAAGCAGTTGTTGATGACGGCATAGTTTCTCCAGAAGAGATGAAGAAATTACGTTCTACTGCAGAAAAAAAGGAAGAACCGTTATTTTCTAACCTTGTTAGTGAGGGGATAATAACAGCTGAACAACTAACTAAAGCCACTGCTCGAGTTACTAAGGCGCCGTACGTTAATCTTTCTACGGCAAACATTGATGCAAAAAATCTATCCCTTATACCTCACGAAGTAGCCTCTAGGTATATGGCAGTACCGTTGGGTGAAAAAGATGGCAGAGTTGTAGTAGCGATGCTGGACGCCGATAACGTGCAAGCTGTAGATTTTTTGAGTAATAAAATAGGTAGGCCCCTAAAAGTATATTCGGCTAGCGAAGAGGGGATACAAAGGATCCTACATCAGTATGATGACGACATAGACCAGGATGTTGCATCAGTATTAGACACTCATCTTGCGGATCAGGAAACCGAGGAAAAGGCGGCTTCTTCACTAAAAGACCGTCAAATGGAAGCAGTTGTTAATGACTCTCCAATAAGTAAGGCTCTAACCGCGATTTTAGACTATGCTGCAAAAAATAAGGCTAGCGATATACACATAGAACCTTTAAAGGACGCTTTACTTATCAGAGTTAGGGTAGATGGAGTTTTAAGGGAGATGATGAGACTACCTAAACCTATCGAGGCTCCGTTAGTTTCAAGGATTAAGATACTGTCTAATCTTAAAATCGACGAGCATAGGATTCCTCAAGATGGTCAATTTTCAATTTCTAATAAAGGTAATAGTATAGACTTACGTATCGCTATTGCGCCTGTTGTCTGGGGTGAACAGGTGGTAATCAGACTATTAGATAAAAGCGGCACCAATTTAAAACTTGAGGATATGGGCTACGCAGGCCGCTCGTTACGCAGAATTAGGGAGGGCCTTAAACAGTCTAATGGAATGATATTAACTTCTGGTCCAACCGGATCAGGTAAATCTACTTCTTTGTATGCACTTTTACAGGAAATTAAAAGTGATGAGATTAACATAGTAACCCTTGAAGACCCTGTTGAATACAAAATGCCTGGCATAAACCAGATTCAAGTTAATCCAGGTGTCGGATTAACTTTTGCCTCCGGTCTTAGGTCAATTCTGCGTCAAGATCCAAACGTAGTTATGGTTGGAGAAATACGCGATAAAGAAACAGCAACTTTAGCTATTCAGGCTGCTCTAACTGGACACTTGGTATTCTCGACTCTTCATACTAACTCGGCAGCTGGTATATTGCCCAGGCTTCTAGATATGGGTATAGAACCCTTCTTAATCGCTAGCACAGTGCATACAGTTATAGGCCAAAGATTGGTAAGAAGAAATGTTCCAGGTGGGGCCACCTATCAATCCAATAAAACTCAAACAGAGGCGATTCACTCTACATTAGGACACTTACTACCCTCCAATAAAGCAGAAATAGCTTCTGTTGCAAGTGACTTAGGATATTCTAGCTTGCCTCTTGCTAATCAAAACGCTTATACTTTAACTAAGGGTAAACAAACCCAGGAGGCGCCAGCAGGGCTGAAAGGTCGTATGGGGCTGTATGAGGTGTTTGGAGTAACAGAGGAAATCCAAAACTTAATCCTCAAACAAGCAACAAGTCTGGAAATACAAAAAGTAGCTCAATCTCAAGGCATGATAAGTATGCGAGAAGATGGCTATCTTAAGGCATTAGCAGGAATTACCACGATTGATGAAGTCAATCGGGTAGCTGCTGCGGATTCGGTATAATATGGTTCAAAAAAAGGAGAAAAAGGTGGCAAATGCAACGGCTCAACCAAGAATAGAAATTTTACTAGAAGAAGTGGTAAAAAAGAAAGCTTCAGATCTTCATTTACAAGTTGGACTAGCCCCAATGCTACGTATAGATGGGTCTCTGGCTCCTATATCTGGCACAGACGTTTTAACCGAGGAAGTTGTAGAAAATTTAGTTTTTGCAATTTTAGATGATGATCAAAAACAAATTCTTCTAAAGGACAAAGAGTTTGACTTTAGCTTTGCCTTTGGGGACTTAGGTCGTTTTCGTGTTAACGCCTTTCATGAAAGAGGTAATATCGCTGCAGCACTAAGGCTAATACCTAACGTAATACTTACCATAGAGCAACTTGGACTGCCACAGACGGTTAATAAATTTGCAGATTATCCTAGAGGGTTAGTGCTAGTAACCGGTCCTACAGGATCAGGTAAATCCACTACGTTAGCTGCACTTGTTGATAAAATTAATAGCGAAAAGCCTCTTCATATAATTACTATTGAAGACCCAGTGGAATATACCCATACTTCTAAAAAATCTGTACTTGTCCAAAGAGAAGTTCATTATGATACTTTTTCTTTCTCTGCAGCTCTAAGAAGTTCGCTAAGACAAGACCCAGATGTGGTTTTAATTGGGGAAATGAGAGATTTAGAGACAATAGCAAGCGCTATAACTATTGCAGAAACAGGACATCTAGTATTTGCAACTCTGCACACTAACTCTGCCGCTCAAAGTATAGATAGGATGATTGACGTTTTTCCTCCACACCAACAACCACAAATTCGCTCGCAACTCAGTAATATATTAGCTGGTATCTGCTCGCAGCGATTAATTCCAGCAATTGGTGGAGGTAGAGTTCCTGCTGCGGAGATTCTAATTGCTACTCCTGCCGTAAGAAACATCATTAGGGAAGGCAAAACACATCAACTTGATGCGGTTATCCAAACTGGGTCTGAATTTGGAATGCAGTCTATGGATAAAACCCTGGTTGGTCTGATCCATTCGGGTTCTATAAGCTACGATGAGGCTCGCAATTATGCTGTTGATCCTGAGGAGTTAGATAGATTGATGAGAGGATAATATAAAAAGCTATGCTGACTTATAAATATACTGCTAGGGATTCATCCACGGGTAAAAAGGTTGAAGGTGAGATTCAGGCTGACTCAGAGCAGAGTGCGAGTAACGCAGTCAGAGACCAAGGTTACGCTTTATTATCAGTTCAGGCTATGGATTCAGGAAATGGGTTTGTTGAGTTCTTTAAAAACCGCGTAAAAACTAAAGATAAAGTTATATTTTCTAGGCAGCTAGCTACTCTAATTAACGCTGGCTTGCCTTTGGCGCAGAGTATTCGGTCGGTTTTGAACCAGACTAAAAATAAAAGATTTAAGTTTATATTAACTAAAATTATTCAGGATATTGAATCGGGTAAAAGTTTCTCGGATTCTTTAGCCAAATATCCAGACGTTTTTAGCCAAGTATTTGTTAGTCTAATCGCAGCCGGAGAGGTCTCAGGAACCCTGGATACGGCCTTAGAAAGACTTGCAAATCAGCAGGAAAAAGATGCAGAGCTTGCCAGTAAAATTCGTGGTGCAATGATATACCCTATCATAGTTTTGCTCGTTATGGTTGGGGTTGTAGGATTCATGATTGTTAGTGTTTTGCCTCAGGTTGAAGAACTATACTCTGGTATACCAGGAGCTAGACTACCCTTACTCACAAGGGTACTCTTGGCAGTTTCTAGTTTTGTAACATCTTTTTGGTGGGTTGTTCTCTTGATACTCGGAATAGGTATATTTTTCGGGAATAGATGGGTACGAACAATTGGGGGAGAACAAGTGGTAGACAAGGCTAAGCTTAGTGTGTGGCCATTTGGGCCTTTATTTAGAAAAGTGTATATGGCCAGATTTGCTAGAACAAGCACTACTCTAGTTGCTAGTGGAGTTCCACTACTGCAAGTTATGGAAATTACAGCAAAAGCAATTGATAATGTGCATATTGAGGCCTCCATAAAGCGTGCCGCAGAAAAGGTTAAGGGCGGCAAAGCCCTATCCCTATCATTATCTGGTGAGGATAATTTTTTGGAACTTGTGCCTCAGATGATAAAAATTGGTGAAGATTCAGGGGCATTGGAAAATATGTTGGATAAAACAGCAGACTATTACGAAAAAGAGGTTGATGACCAAATTAAATCAATTTCAACAATTATAGAGCCGTTACTAATGGTAATTCTTGGTGTGGTAGCTATAACTATCGTAAGCGCAATATTATTGCCTATCTACGGTTTGGTTGGACAGGGTATTGGTACTTAAATCTAAAGCACATAATGCTTGTGCTAAATGATAAATCACGATAAGATGGTTTTATACAGTAACTATATGTAAATTTAATAAGGGATGGGCTAATATGAAAAGTTTAAGAAGAGCGAAGAAACTATACGCAGGGTTTACTATAATTGAGGTTATGATTGTCTTGGCGATAGCGGGATTAATATTGGTATCCGTGCTTGTTGTTGTTCCTCAAGTCCAAAGAAACCAAAGAAATGAAACTAGGAAGTCAACGCTAACTCGTATTGCGACTGAAATAGGTAATTATGAAGGAAATAATGTAGGTAAACTACCTGTAGCGGACAGCACTTCTGGTACAAAAAATTTCGCCAGTCCTCTAGCTCTGAAAGGCTTTTTTAATAGGTACCTCCAGTGTAGTGATGCATCTCCAGCAACTTGTGGAATCGACATTAACGATCCTAAAACAGGCTTCCCCGTTGGGTCTGGACCTGATGGCACTGTAAAAAGTGTAACAACTGCTGTAGATGATACGAGCGCAGAAGCAGGACCTGACCAAGGTGACCTCATGTACATTACGGGTGTGATTTGTGATGGTGAGGCTTTAACGGCCGGGACCCCAAGAAATTATGCGCTTGAGATTCGTCTTGAGGGCGGTGCAGCATTTTGCGTAGATAATAAATAGACTTAGAGACAATTAAGATTTAGAAAATACGGTTTTATCCCAAGGTCTGTACAATGGGACAGAAACCGTATTTTTTTGTGTTATGATTATTTAATGACAATTCTTATGGCTATATATTTGTTCATTATTGGTATCAGTTTTGGTAGCTTTGCATTGGTTTTGGCAGACAGAATGCATGCCGGAAAAGATTGGGTAAAAGGAAGATCGCACTGCGACAAATGTAAAAAAACACTAGGAATAAAAGATTTAGTACCGATTTTAAGTTGGCTATCTTCTGGTGGTAAATGTCGCCATTGTGGAGTTACGCTATCCAAAGCATATCCTTTAGCCGAACTAGGGTTAGGGTTGGCTTTTGCATTATCTTTTGTGTCTTGGCCTTATGAACTGTCCGGAACGCGTCTAATAGCCCTGTTTGTGCTGTGGCTACTAGCTTTAGTGTTAATGAGTGCGCTCTTTATTTTTGACGTTAGGTGGTTTTTGCTACCAAATAAACTAGTTTACCCTTTAATTATCGTTGGTTTTGCATGGGCTGTATTACAAATATCTATCCAGGGGTTTACGTCTGAGGTGCTTGTTGGCTATTTGATATCCGTCGCAATTGGCGGAGGAATATTCTTATTGTTATTCTTGGTGTCTAGTGGCAAATGGATTGGTGATGGAGATATAAGACTGGGCGTAGCAATCGGTTTATTTACCGGCAATTGGGTACATTCTTGGCTGACTATTTTTATAGCTTCCGTAATTGGTGTTATCATCAGTTTGCCAACGCTCATTAAGACAAAAAACAAAAAAAAGGTCATGAAACTCAAAATGCCATTTGGTCCTATGCTAATTTTAGCTCTGTTAATAGTAGTCTTATTTGGTACTAGGATTATTGACTGGTACAGCAGTAGTCTTTTGCTAAGCTAACAGATTAAGCTTATGCTATAATTCATACTATGAAGAGAGCTAGTCAAAAGGGCTATACGATATTGGAGGTGATGATAGTCATTACCGTATCTGCGGCTATGTTTGTGGCGGCTGTAGTTTCTTTTAGCGGCAGAAATCAACAAGTTCAGTTTTCGCAGTCAGTCAGAGACTTGGAGTCCAAATTAAACGATATAGTCAATGATGTAGCAGTTGGTTTTTTTGATAACCCTTCAGATTTGGTTTGCAGGGTAAGCGGTCCTGCTCCTGGCCAAGTAGATTTATCTATTGATAACTCAAACCCTGCTAGTCTAGGGGAGTGTATCTTCTTAGGCAAAGTCTTGCAGTTTGCGCCAAATAATACGGGGGGCATCAAGGCAGGAATTATAAATGTCTACTCTGTATTAGGACGTAGAATAAGCGCCTCAGGTGCTGCGTCACTCTCATTGAGTGATGCTGAGCCAATATTGATAGGCAATACTGCTGACCCAGTAGACCCGCTAAAGGATTTCGGGAAGTATGTACAGAGATATCAGTTGCAATGGGGTCTTACGATAACGGGAGTTGTCTATGACGGTAGTCCGGTAGAAGATTATGGCGGTGTAGGGTTTTTCTCCTCATTTGCTAAAACTTTTAAAAGGGTAGACGTGTCTAATAATCAAGCTGTTAAGTACAGCTTTATACCAGCATCTAGTTTAGCAACAACAGAGGCCTCCTTTGTGAATAATGCAAATGGTAAAATAAAGTCATCATTAGATTTAGCGGGTAAAAAGGCAGTTACAGTTTGCGTAAAAAGTCCTGAGGGTAAGATTGCAGCTATAGTTTTAGGTGGAGATAATAGTACTTCTACTGAAATTCAATTCGATAATTATAATCCGGATGTTTGTAAATAATGATTGGAAAAAAATATGATGAATACTAAATTTATATATCAAGCAGGAGACACTATCATAGAAGTAATGTTGGCCATGGCTTTAGTGGGGATGTCTTTGGGGGTTTCATATGGCATAGCAAATAGGGCAATCTCTACAGGCAGATCGGCTCAAGAAAGATCTGAAGCTTTGAAACTTGCAGAATCACAATTAGAACTAATTAAAACCGTTTCTAAAGAAGAGCTTCCAACATATAAAAATGCAAGCCAGAACTATTGTCTAATCGGTAATGACAGTACTATAACTCAGAATATTGATACTAGCTCATTATGTTTAGGTGAAAATAGAGATTCTCTGTATGATTTACGGCTTATTTATGTAGCAGTTGATGGCACAAATCCGGAGTTCTTTGAATCGTTAGTAACTTGGATCTCTCCAAGCTCAGGAACGGACAACACAGTTAAACTAAGGTATAGGCCGTGAGAAAAGCTAATAAAAAAGCAGGCTTTACTATTATTGAGCTGATGCTAGCTATGGTGATATTCTCTTTGGTTTTAATGGGTGCTATGGCAGGGCTAGTACAAATAGGCAGGCTGTATTACCGAGGTATAACTTTTGCTAGAACTCAGGCAATAAATAGGGCGATTGTTGATGAAATAAGCCAAGCGGTTCAATTTTCTAAAAGCCCAATATCGCTAGATACAGCAGCTACACTTAGTGGGCCACAAATAGATATTGGACAACCGTATACTACTTTTTTCTGTATTGGTCCTATCCGCTACAGTTATGCAGTTGATCGTAAGTTAACCAAAAATTCTGATCCTGGTAAAAAAGAAACATGGCATGCTATGTGGGCTGATGAACCTTCTGGTGGTTGTTCTCAGTTGTCAGGCTTCGCTGATCTAACCAAAGAAGACCCTTGCAATCTACCTACAGATAACTGTAGTAACGGTAGAGAACTGCTATCAGAAAATATGAGAATTTCCAAGCTTAACTTATCGGTTGGGCCTGATAATCGTATTTTTTCTATCGCTTTATCGTTAGCATATGGTGATGACGACCTACTTCAAGATGTTGACGGCAGACTTGTCTGTGAAGGAAAAGCAAATTCGGCCTCCGTTGGTTTTTGTGCTATATCTGAACTAGAAACTAGGGCAGTAAGAAGGGTACAATAGTATTATGTCTAAACAAGAACAGGGTTTCGTATCAATCATAGTAGCAGCTATCTTGATGGTTTTAATGTCTGTTGTAACTATAGGTTTTAGTAGAGCTATGCAACGGGAACAGCGTCAATCGCTGGATCGTCAATTAAGCTCACAGGCTTTTTACGCCGCAGAAACTGCGATAAATGATACTTACAATAAAATAATAAAGGACGGAAGCGTAGCTCCAATAGATTCATGTGACCCTAGCGACTTACCCAATAAGGGGATTATTGATAAAGATGAACCAGATGTAGCATTTACGTGTTTGAGAATTGACCCTTCTCCATCTTCTCTGGAGTTTGATAATGGGAAGATAGCAACAACAGAATCAAAAGTTTTTCCGCTAAGCAGCAAGTCTGGTAGCGCTTTCAGTGATATTAAAATTGAGTGGGCTGGCGAAGGAGGCAATGATTTTGTTACAAACTGTACAGGTGATTTACCGGTGAGTGGTTCTTCAACGGCATTACCAATTTTAAGATTTGATATGACGGCTTTATCAAACCAAGCAGGGGTTGGGGTAAGTACATCCAGAGCATCAATAAATAATAATAGTAAAACGTTTTTCTTTAGTCCTGTTAATGTTAGCGATTCTTGTAGTAGCGGAAAAACTTCCATTCCATTTGCAACCACCGACAAGGGTATCGTAAAAGTTATTTGTGACCCAGCTAAAGACTATCCATGTTCTATAACATTAAATTTCCCATCAACATTAAAAACTTCAATTTCACCAGATACATACGGTAGTGACCCAGCCAATTATTACCTAGTAAGGGCTAAAGCTATTTATAATAATGCAAACATGAAAATTACCGGTAATACGCCGTCGGGTGAGGCTAAGTTTATAGAGGCTCAAACAGTAGTTGACGCTACAGGTAGAGCTAATGACGTTTTAAGGAGAATTCAGATGCGCTTATCTAATTACAAAGATTTCCCTGTTCCAGAAGGGTCTTTCCAGGGTTTTAGCGGTTTTTGTAAGCTACTAGAAGTTGCTCCGGCCGCAGTACCCGACATCACAAATGTTCCTTGTAGCTAAGAATCATACAGCCTTTTGCAAATTCTAACTTTCGGCCTTGCCGTGAAACTTTTGATGCACCGCTTTAAGGTGCGGATCTGTAACATGTGTGTATATTTGGGTAGTAGATATGTTGCTGTGTCCTAACATCGCTTGTACGCTTCTTAAGTCTGCTCCATTCATCAATAAGTCAGTCGCAAAAGAATGCCTTAAAGTATGCGGGCTTACATGTTTGGTTATGCCAGCAAGCAGGGCATACCGAGCAACTAATCTTTGGACACTTCTAGCTGTTAATCTATAAAAATTACCACTAGTATTTACTTTTTTTGTACCACTGTAGCGTATAAATAATGGCTTTGAATTATCTTGTCGTTTTTCTATATATTTAGTAATCCACCAAGCAGCATCCTCACTAATAAATATTGGTCGGTCTTTTTGACCTTTGCCCCTTACCATAAATTCTTTTCTTTTTAGGTTAATATTCTGTATATCCAGGCTAACTAATTCAGAAACCCTTAATCCGCTAGAAAACAACAGCTCTAGAATCGCTCGGTCCCTTAATCCGTTTATTGTAGTAACGTTGGGTGCTTTGAATAATCGTTCTAGCTCTTCGGGGTTTAAAAATGTTACTTGTTTTCTCTTGGCCTTGGCTAACTCTATTTTATCGGCTGGCATAGCTTTTATATCGCGTTTTGCACAGAACTTTAGAAAACTACGCAAAGCTATAAGATGATAGTTTTGGGTGCTTTTTTGTAACTCATCAGAGGTGTTAGTACCAAGTCGGTTTAACCATAGTCGCCATTTTCGTACCAGCTCTTGGTCGATATCGGCAATAGCTATGTCCCCGGCAAAATCTATAAGCCTAGTAAGGTAGTGGTCGTAGTTCTGGATAGTATTTTGGGAACGATTTTGCTCTATCTCCAAATATTCTAAAAAATCTGTTTTTTTCTTTGCAAATAACATACCCATTTAGTGTAGCGCAATAGCTAATATTGTGCGACATATAATATCTTTTAATCCAAGGTGTTATAGTGGCCTCGTATCTGATACAATAGAGCCAATAAATAGGAAAAAATAATGGAACGATCATTAATTATACTTAAGCCGGACACAATCCAAAGAGGATTAAGTGGTGAAATACTTACCAGATTTGAAAAAAAAGGTCTAAAAATTTTAGGGATTAAGATGATGCGGCTAGACAGCGCACTCTTAAAAGCTCACTATGCACATATAGCTGACAAGCCATTTTATAAGGGAGTTGAGGAATTTATGAAAATCTCTCCAGTCATAGTTGTTGCACTAGAAGGTTATGAGTGCGTGAATTCAATCAGGATTTTATTGGGTGCTACTAACCCACGAGTAGCAGAAGCCGGAACTATTAGAGGAGATATGGCTATTGCAACAGGTAGAAATTTAGTACATGCATCGGACAGTAAAGAAAATGGAATTACAGAAATAAAGAGGTTTTTTAAGGATAGTGAGCTTTTTGAGTATGATAAGTCAGAATATATGCATATTTATGAAGCCCATGAGAGGGAATAATATACTACTCAGCGTGTAGCTGTTTGTAGTAATAAGGCCCGGTAGTTCAATGGATAGAACACCACCGTCCTAAGGTGGGTGTTGGGGGTTCGATTCCCTCCCGGGTCACCAGTGAAAATTAGATACCACCGCATCGGTGGTATATTAATTTCACTGGTTGATTCACGCAGTGAATATCGAACCCCCAGGCGGTTCGCTAATCAGGTATTTTGTTTCGCTGTCTATAAGTTGCTATCTGTTGTAGAATAATATCATGGCGAAAAAGGCATTTAGAGGACAATACGAGGACGAAGATGTCTTGCTAGTTTTCAGAAAACACCCCGTTGTTATGCGTAAGGGCTTGATTCTGTTTATGTTTTCTATATTGCTAGGCACGGTACCTTCTTTTATAAAACCAGAACTTAGCTATTTCTATGCGGGAATAGGCGGCGGGATAGTCCTGGGCTTTTTAGTGGCTTTTCCTTCTTGGGTATATTGGTATTTTAGTGTGTATATTATGACCAATAAAAGATTTATACAAACTACTCAGAAGGGTTTTTTCCATAGAAAAGTAGTTGATCTTGCTTTAAATCAAATTCAAATGGTTAATTTTGAAATATCCGGAATACAAGAAACTCTACTTGGTTTTGGTACAATAATGGTGCAGACCTACGTTGGCGATTTAGTCATACATGATGTACACAAGCCAGCCAAGGTCCAGCATGAAATTCTAGATATTTTAAGAGAGCGGGGGATAGCAATACATTCTCCTGATGGTCCAAATAACGATACAATTCAGGAAATAAGCAATAATAATTTATGAGAAAAAAGATTAAAAAGTTACGTGAGCGACAGGCAGAAAAAAAAGAAGCCAAAGAAGTAACATCTATACCTAAAATTACTAGTGACAATGTTGCTGAGCACCGTGAGGATGTACTTTCTGGTGCACGTAAATTCATATATCCTTTGCAACATTCTAAGCACAAAATTATTATCATAACTACAAGTTTGTTTGTTGTAGTGATAATGTTGTTCTTTTTGGTCTCGGCATTATTTTTATACAAATTCCAGACTACTTCCAGGTCTATGTATCAAATAACTCGTGTCGTGCCTTTTCCGATAGCCAGGTCGGGCACAACCTTTATCGCATATGAAAACTATCTTTTTGAGCTTGAGCACTACATTCATTATTATGAGAATCAGCAACAGCTTAGTTTTCAGACAGAGGCTGGCAGGTCTCAACTCGCTAGCTATAAGCAAAGAGCCATTGATAAGGTTATAAACGATGCCTATGTCAAAATAATGGCGAAAGAGAAGGGTATATCAGTAAGTAGTAGTGAAATTAATGAACAAATAAGAATTGCTAAAGATCAAAATAGACTAGGTAGTAATGATCAGGTTTTTGAGGACGTACTGCGGGAGTTCTGGGATTGGTCTGTTAGTGATTTTAGACGTAGCTTAAAGAGTGAAATTCTTGAGCAAAAGGTTATTAGGGTAAACGATAAGGAAACAGAACAACGTGCAACCGAAGCATTGGCAAAGATTAAAGCTGGCGCAGAGTTTGCAGATATCTCAAAAGAGTATTCCGATGATTCGTTTACTAAGGACTCGGCCGGTGATTTTGGATTTGTAAATAAATCTAACAGGAACGTATCGCAGCAGACAGTAGATACTTTATTTAAGTTATCTGAGGGCCAAGTATCCGGAGTTACGATTGTTCCTTACGGCACAGGCTATGCACTGTCTATTATAAAAAACCTAGGTGCTCAGGGTGATCAGGTGCATGGTGCGCATATTATTTTCCAGCTAAAGAGTTTAGATGATATCTTGAATGACCAGAAAGACCAGCATCCATATCGTTTATATATGAATCCAGTCAATTAGTTTTTTAAGAATTATCCTTGTCTTTATCCCTGTTAACTGGTAAAATTACCCAAGTCTAATCAATTAAATTATAATTTGTTAATTTTTTAGGCAAGCGCGGGCTCGTGGTGTAGTGGCCTAACATGCCTCCCTGTCACGGAGGAGATCGCCGGTTCAAATCCGGTCGGGCCCGCCAAGAAAAAGGATCTATCGTAAGATAGGTCTTTTTTCTTGGCCAGGTTCCGCCGGATCTTGAACCGGTAAGCCTCGAAGAGGCGCCGGGTCTACAGGTAAAAATTTTGTCATGCTACCTCTTAGCATGTAAGGAATTTATTGCCGTGCAAGCCTTTAGGCGCAATCCGGTCAAAGCCCGCCAACTAAAATGACTCATCCCCAAGATGGGTCTTTTTAGTTGGATGAGTCTCTGACTCGTGCTTTGAACCAGCGATTGCTCCGAAGGAGGGATGGACTAGCGTAGAAATTTCGTTGAACTACCTCTTGCTAATTATTTACTCAGAGAGGGTTTTTGCTAGTCCAATATATGTTGAGGGGGTTAGATTAAGTAGTCGCTTTTTGTCATCTTTATCAATTTTTAAAAACTTAATAAATGTATGAATATCCACTTTCGTGATTCGTTTACCCCTGGATAAGGACTTCATCTGATTATAAGCATCGTCGATACCATTTTTGCGCATTACTGTTTGGATAGCTTCTGTAAGCAGAGCCCACTGATTGTCTAGATCTGCTTTCATTTTTGCAGGATTTCCCTTAATTTTTGATAAGCCTCTTTCTAATGATTTTATGGCAACTAACGTATGCCCGTAAGCTTCGCTTAAAGACCTAAGAGCAGATGAATCACTTAAATCTCGTTGTAGCCTAGAAATAGGCAACTTTGCACTTAGATGATTTAGGAGGGCGTTAGCTACACCAAAATTAGCCTCGGCATTCTCAAAATCTATTGGGTTTACCTTGTGCGGCATAGTAGACGAACCAACTTCACCATTAATAACTTTTTGAGTCATGTATCCATCGGATATGTACTGCCAGCAATCTCGCGCTAAATCTATGCATATTGTATTAGCCAGTGCTTGCTCATTGTTAAGTCTAGCGATCCAATCATGCGGCTCTATCTGCGTAGTTAGAGGGTTAAAAACCAATCCTAATGATTCTACGAATTCTTGCATTTGCTTGGGCCAATCAATGTTTGGGTAGGCCACTAAGTCGGCAGCATAGGTCCCTGTTGCGCCATTAAATTTGCCTAGAACGGTTACCTCCTGTATTCTGCCAAGTTGGTTAGAAAGCCTAGCAGAAAAAACGGCCAATTCCTTACCTAGAGTAGTGGTTGTGGCAGCCTGCCCATGGGTTCTTGATATCATTACCGATTCAGATTCTTTTGAACTAAGTTTAGAAAGTTTTTTCTGTACATTTTTTAGACCGGGTAATAATACGGAATCACGAGCCCCCTTTAGCATTACGCCGTAGGCAAGATTGTTGATGTCTTCGCTAGTTCTCCCGAAATGCACGAAAGGCACGAGGCTATCGTAACTAGCTGATTTTAGAAATTGGCATATCCAAATTTCTACTGCTTTTACATCGTGGTTAACTTCATTTTCTATTTTTTTGATGGCTAGCATATCTTTTTCATTAAAGTCAGCAGTGAGTTTATCTAATTGGTTAATAATGCTATTTTCTAGTGGCTTACCGGTTACTGACATAAATTTTTTAAGCCACTCCACCTCTATTAATATACGATGTTTAATAAGTGCGTATTCAGATAAATAAGGCACAAGATCTTTAATTTTCTCATAGTATCTGCCGTCTAGAGGCGTAAGATTTATTCCCATATAATTTAATTATACCTTGCCTAAGCGTGTAGAATAATAAAGAAAGAGATAAAAATCAATGAAAGGGGTTTTATGAGTGCTGTTGCGGTTGTTGGTGGTCAATATGGTGATGAAGGAAAAGGTAAGTTTGTTCATTATCTTGTGCACGAAGAAAAAATCCCAATCATTGGAAGAGGGAATGGCGGGAGTAACGCGGGGCATAGCGTATACGACCCCGAAAAAGGCGTAGCCATTGCACTACATTCATTACCGTCCGGTGTTTTTGGTAAAAATGCTGTCAATATCATTGGCTGCGGTACAGTAGTAAACCCGCATAACTTAGTAGAAGAGATGTCTGCCGTAGAAGCCGCGGGGGCAAAACTTACCCCAAAAAATCTTATGTTAAGCTCCAGAGCTCATGTAACACTGCAAACACACCGCGTACTAGATAGTGTTCACGATAAAGTTGGTTCTACGGCGCAAGGTATTGGTCCTACATATCGCGATAAAGCATCGCGAATAGGGATGAGGCTAGAATCTTTCACCAGAGATAATTGGCAAGAAGCTGCCAGAGATTTGATTAAGCAACATAATAATGAACTCATTGCGACAGATAATACTGATTCAACTATTGATGCGGACGCAGAGATTGTACTGTTGGAAAAATCAGTGGCGCGGATTAAGCCATTTATTACTGATACAGTTACTTATCTTTTTGAGGCTTTAAATCAAGGTAAAAAAGTTATGCTAGAAGGTGCGCAGGCAACAATGCTTGATATAAATCATGGGACGTACCCGTTTGTTACATCTTCTAGCACTACCGGTGGCGGAATTGCCCTAGGATTAGGAATACCTGCACGACATGTTCAGAGAGTTATTGGAATTTTTAAATTGCCAATGACTCGGGTAGGCAAGGGGCCATTTACGACACGACTTACAGAGCAGGAATCTGAAGTACACGATAAACTTGCTGGTAAAAAAGGCTCAAAAGGATCGGAATTTGGAGCTACAACAGGTAGGCCGCGAGATATCGGCTGGATGGATTTAGTAATGGCAAAATATGCCCATAAAGTAAATGGATTTACCGATTTAGGTTTAACAAAATTAGATATGCTAACTGGAATCCCGACCTTAAAAGTCTGTACAAGTTATATGCTAGACGGTAAAGAGATTGAAGTTATGCCCGTTGACACTGCTGCTATTGAGCGTTGCACGCCCGTGTATACAGAATTAGATGGTTGGGATGAAGACATTTCAAGTTTTACAGACTACTCAAAACTTCCAGAAAATGCCAAAAAATACGTTAAATTTATTGAAGATTTTGTTGGTGTTCCAGCTACTATGATTGGTACTGGACCAGATAACGGTGATATGATAATTCGTTAATTAGGAAATTATAGTTGAATTTGTCCTGAATTGACATATACTTTAAAGCGATATGTTAAGTAAAATAAAAAAACTTAAATTTAAACAAGTCATTCCCTATATCTATGTGGTTGGTGGTGGACTCGGTTTGTTATCATCTTTTATATTGGTATTAGATAGCATTAAGCTATTAGAAAATCCAGCAGCTGAACTTAGCTGTAATTTGAATCCAATTATATCTTGTGGTTCTGTTATTGGGACCGACCAGGCTAGTGTTCTAGGCTTTCCTAACCCAGTCATGGGATTAATGGGTTTTGCTGCGTTAATTACAGTTGGCGTAGCCTTAATTGCTGGTGCTAAGTTTAAAAAATGGTTTTGGCTGGGGCTACAAGCCGGCGCTATAGGCGGAGTTATTTTTGTCTATTGGCTAATTTATCAGAGTATATTCGTGCTAGGGACACTTTGCCCGTATTGTATGCTGGCTTGGTCCGTCACAATCCCGATTTTTTGGTATACAACAGTATTTAACCTGCAAGAGGGCAGAATTACCTTGGGTAGCAGGCTTCAGAAAGTTCAAAAAATAATACTAAACAATAGGGATTATATTTTATTTGTCTGGATTTTAGCAATAATTGCCCTAATTATTCAGCACTTTTGGTATTACTGGTCCACTTTAGTTTAGACTTTTATTCATAGGTAAATTAAGGCGGTTAATTTTAGTTGTTCTTTGAGATTTATGTATAGTAGCTAAAAGTAAAGAAAATTTTGATTAGGCCGCAGACGTTAATCCAGGAAAAGCCACGAAATCATTGCCTTCAGCATCCTGTAGATATAACCAAAAAGGGTACGCTCCGATTTTTTTGTCTATTTCACCTTTTTTTGAATGATTTTCTAGTCGGATATCGTTAGACCACTTCATAAATTCAGCCCCATGGTACATGTTCATTACATAGGCGCTAAGTTCCGGGCTAGCATTTATGTCTTTATATTTATGACCTCTGTTGTAGGATAGTAAACTTAATTTGATTTCTTCGTCGGTCATAGGTTTGGTAGCGTCAATTCCATAATAGTTTTTTGCGTTACGTATGTATAGTTTTGCTGCGCTAATTGCATTTTCTTCTATTTCTACGGGTTTAATGTCGCCAAAATCTACATTAGTTGTACCCAATAACTCACCTGCGTGTACAGAGTAGCGAGGGTCATTATTATTCTCACGGTAATGCGCACTCGCAAGCAATTTCCAGTCCAGCCCAGTCACTTCCTGCACCCTTTTGTATATAGGTATCATAACTGTCAGGTTTTCCTTAACTTGTTTGTTTACTTGGGGAGCAATCCACTCCATTTGTTCTTGCGTAATACCTTCATTGATTGGTGTTTGTTGCTCTACTTTAGTTGCAGAATTCACAGGAGCATCTATATTTATTATTTCATTTGCCGGAGCTTTGAGGTCTGGTAGCATGTCGTTATTGTTTACCACAATGGTCGATGCAGCAGGCTGTTCTTCGGGAGTAGTGTCTTGCGCAGCGCTGCCGGATGTTAAATTTAATGCACCAGCACCAATACCCAATAACACCGCACCCGCAACAAGTTTTTTAACTGTGTTCGGTGAAGGTGGTGGAATAATTACATCTCCATAAAGAATAGAAGGGTCTAACATATTAGTTGGAGGCATGGCTCTTGCAGTTAGTAGATGCTGAGGGATGGGTTGTTCTGCTGGCATATTTATTTTTGAATTAACTCTATAAATATAGCATAAATATGCTAAAATAGCAACTATATCTTAAAGTAACAAAAGTATTTTACAAAAGTATTTGGTATAATTATATCCGTTAATGTTGCCGAAGTAGCTCAGTTGGTAGAGCAGCTCACTCGTAACGAGCAGGTCGCAGGTTCGATTCCCGTCTTCGGCTCCAATAGTTTTTAGCGAGATTAGTACAGTGGTAGTACACTTGCTTCCCAAGCAAGGAGCGCCAGTTCGATTCTGGTATCTCGCACCAGTTTTTCTCTTAAGTCAACACCGTACATATTTATAGATTTTTCTATAAAGTTTAAGGCAAATTTCACTAAATCTTTTTAGTTTAGGCAAACTCTTATATACTATCAGGAGAAATTTATGCATATTCCAAAACATTTTTTTAAAGATAAGACAGTCTTAGCGTTACTTGGCGCTAATGGAGCGCTGTTACTTTTGGCTGTATCTAACGTGATGTTAAATGTAGATACGTCTTTAAACAACGTTAGTATCGTCTCTTATAGGTCAAGTAGAGCGATACAAGTTAGCGGGCCGACAAGCGATTTATACCAATTTGCGATTTTTGCTTTAATCGTAACTATAATGTCGGTAATGCTAAGCATAAAACTATACACACACCGAAAACATTTTGCGGTGAGTTTATTAGGCCTAAATATTATATTGTTAGTTTTAAGCTTAGTCGTTTTTAACGCCTTAACAAGAACACTTTAAGTTATTATGTCGAAATTTCGATATGAGATTCCATTTCAAGAAGATAAGGGTAAACTATACAGGCTATTTGAAATTCTGCCTGGTGCTCTAAGCTGGTCAATTTTGATTCTGCCAATAGTTCTAGCTTTTACTAATGTGGGTTTAGCTGCAATTTTGATGATTGCGTATTTATTACTATGGTTCGTAAAAGCAATCGCCTTAAACATTAGGTCTGTTCAAGGATTTAGGATATTGCAGCAACACCAAAAAATTAACTGGCTAGAGTTAACTGAGGATTTGTACAAAAAAGATGCTTCTAATAAACACTTTCCGCAGTGGCACTACAACAATAAACTCAGACACCAAGAAACCCCTAATGGGATTATTGCAGATAACGTAATTCATGCCGTTATTGTTGCGACATGGAATGAGGCCTATGAAATTTTAAAACCAACTTTAGAAAACGTAAAAAATAGCCTGTATGACAAGAAAAAGATGATAGTTCTTTTGGCTTATGAAAACAGGGGCGGGAAAGCCGTAGAAACACAAGCGAAGAAATTAATGGCAGAGTACAAAGATGTTTTTCTTGTATCTAGAGCTATTAAACACATTGACCTGCCTGGTGAGGTTGTAGGCAAAGGTGGAAACATCACCGCTTCAGGGCGAGAGTTACAAAAGATAGTGTCAAAACTTGGTATTGACCCAAAAAACGTTTTGGTTACGACCCTTGATGCCGACAATAGACCTCACCACTCCTATTTTGCAGGTCTGACATATGTTTATTCTGTATCTCCAGATCCAAAATATATGTCTTTCCAACCAATTCCAATGTTTACTAACAATATTTGGGATGCTCCTGCGCCGATGAGAGTGATCGCTACGGGAAACTCATATTGGATGATGATTCAGGGTCTGAGGCAACATATGTTACGTAATTTTTCGGCCCACGCACAGCCTCTTAATGCTTTACTAGAGACTGATTTTTGGAGTGTAAGGACAATAGTAGAAGATGGCCATCAGTTTTGGAGAAGCTATTTTGCTTTTAGTGGGCGTCACGAAGTAATACCGATCTTCTTGCCAATTTATCAGGATGCAGTAATGGCCAATGGGTATAGAAAAACATTAAAGGCCCAATTTGTTCAATTAAGACGCTGGGCGTGGGGTGCATCTGATATAGCTTACGTAGCGAAATATGGATTTTTTACTAAGAATTCTATTCCTAAATATGATGTAGTTTTTAAATTTTTTAGACTCCTAGAAGGACATATAAGTTGGGCTACTTCTCCGTTAATTTTGGCATTTGGGGCAATTATACCTTGGATATTCAACAAAACTGATTTTCTTGCGAATCAGCTTCCTCAGGTAGCCAGCAAAGTTCAGACAATTGCGATGATAGGTATTCTTATAACGCTATTTTTAAGCTTTAAGATTCTTCCACCTAAACCTAAACGTTACAAAAGGCATAGAACAGTGTTTATGGTATTACAATGGGTACTTTTGCCGCTAACAACAATTGTTTATAGCTCTTTTGCAGCAATAAACTCACAAACAAGACTAATGTTCAAAAGATATCTAGGTAAATTTGATATTACAGAAAAAGCAGTTCGCACTGATCATGGCACCATTACGTCACACCAGAACTAAGGTTTGTGAGTGGCACTGAATACAGAGGCAGCAGTTGGATCAAAGTTAGATAGAACTTCTTGTGCAGCTAAAATAAGGTTCTTCTTATCAAGAATTGGAGATTTTAAAGACAGAACCTTGTCAATAATTGTTGCTGTAAGGCCTGTAGCATCGCCTAGTTGGTCTTTTCGGTGCCTAACGGCGTCATAGACTGACATAAACAAGATATCACGCTGAAAGGGCTCTAGCGTGCCGAGGACACTATCTTTTACCCTGTGAGTCGTTGATAAATCGTATTCCTCTTTGGTGGTCCAAACAGTGGAACAAAGTTTACAGCGACGTCTGCGCCAAACACTTTTAGAGGCTCTACTAGCTCGACTATTGGTTACCTGGCTATTACCACCACAATACGGGCAAATCACGTCCTAGACTCCCAAAAGAAGGCTACAGGGGTAGAGTTTAAGGTTTGTAGTATAAATTGTCTAATTCTGATGTTACCCATGTCAACATATTGACATACCGCTGTTTAAAAAGCTAGTGGATAAGTTTGTATTTTTTGTGTAAAACTCAGTACTTAAAAATGAAAAACCCAGCTTTTCACCTAAGTTATAGCTTTTTTCTAGCTAGTTTTACTTTAAGGTTACTTTAAGACTGGGTTTCCGGTCGTTGTCCACTATAACGTTCGTTAAGATCGCTTACGATTAGTTCTCGGCCTACGTACTCTGCTTCTTTGCGGGGTAATCGACGTTAGCTCTTCATAGAAGAGCACAAAACCGTCAAGCGCTTTTGCGGTGTTTCTCACTAAATCCTCATTATTAACCTGCTTACGCTAACACATCACTATTACAATGTCAATAGCTGTGATATAATACACCCCTGTTATGGAAGATATCTTTAAAGAAAAAAAACTAATAGGAGAATTTGCTAGAACTGGCATATTAGTTACAAGAAGTGGTCAGGTAAAGACACCTACTTTTATGCCAGATGGAACTAGAGGGGCTGTTAAAACACTGACACCCCAACAGGTTGTAAATACCGGAGTGCAGATTGTGCTTGCTAACACTTATCATCTGCATCTGAATCCGGGTGAAGAAATCATTAAGAAGCTTGGTGGAATTCATAAATTCGCTAACAGGACTGGACCTATGCTGACTGATTCGGGCGGATTCCAAGTTTTTTCCCTTGATAAACATGCCAGGGTGACAGAGGAAGGGGTGATGTTTAGGGATCCGGTTAATGGGAATCGCCATACTATTACTCCTGAATCTTCAATTAAGATACAGCTTGACCTTGGGGCAGATATGATAGTTGCTTTTGATCATTTAATCGGCTTGGACAATGTTAGAAAAGAAGAAGTAAAGGACGCTTTTGGTAGGACTCATAGGTGGCTAGAACGCTGCATCAAAGAATTTAAGCGTTTAACTAAAGATATGGATTATAAAGAAAGGCCACTATTATTTGGGGTTGTACAAGGTGGTTTGGATTTAGAGCTACGCAAGGAGAGTTTACGAATTGTTCAAGAAAGTGACGCTGGCGGGATTGCGATAGGGGGATTATCTGTGGGGGAAACTCGAGCGGAAATGACTAAAGTATTAAAAGCATTAGCACCTTTGTACACCGAAGAAAAACCACGATTTCTATTGGGGGTGGGTACCCCCGAGGATCTGCGCATTGCAGTAGAGTACGGTATTGATATGTTGGACTGCGTACTACCTACCAGGAATGCCCGTCACGGATCAGTCTGGACAACAAAATCTAAGCGTATAAATCTGACTAATGGAAAGTTTAAGGATAGTACTGAAGTAATCGAGGTCGGTTGCGACTGTTATACATGTGCAGAAGGGTTTACTCGAGCCTTTTTAAGGCATCAATTTAAGTCCGGAGACCCGTTAGCAGGGACATTAGCTTCTATTCATAACTTACGTCATATGACGCGTATCTGCGAAGAGTATAGAGCATAAGAATTAGCTGGTCGTGCCACCTGTTAGCTGTTTGCTATATTGGTGGGTGATGCGGGATTTGAACCTGCCACCTCATTCACGTCAAGAATGCGCTCTAGCCAAATGAGCTAATCACCCACGATTTACTTCCGAACAGTATATATTATACAGTGCGATAAGTCTCCTCTGTATAGAAATATCGCCAATAGTGATAAGACAAACTCCTTTATATCCGTTCCTTGTAGGTTTTCCAATCGTTCTTTTATCTTTTACTATGTATTTTATCCTTTCTGACGATATTCTAAGCTCATGGGACCAGTATGTCTTTAGCTCATCTTCTTTTTGGTCGTCTCGTAAATGTAGGTCGAACCTGAAGGTATTTCTGTCTTTACCATAAAGCCTCTCAACTGCAGATAGGAAAAAGCTTAGCATAAGTGAATCAGATGCGCCCATAGAAGTTGTGTGTTTCTTAGAACCTTCACCGAAGTAGAGCATAGCTAAGGCTAGTTCTAGCACAGGGTCTGACATCTCAGGTAAGGATTTAAAGGTCGAAACAGCTTCTTCTTTTGCTTTAGTGATTCTTTTTGCCTTGGATATGTTTTTTGAAATAACAGCTCTCTCTCGAGCTTTTTTCCACCCATCGCGACTGTTCTTCATGAGTTTGGTTCTTTGATTTTCAGTAAGCTTGATGTCCTTGAACCACCCAGAAAGAGTAGACCGAGGTATATCGAATTCACTCTCAATGACAGTTAATGAAACCCCTTTTCTACGAAGATTAATGACCTCCTGTTTATACTTGAACCCCCTTGATATCATGTATATAACTTTATCATAGGTTCGGACCAGGTACAACCTCTGTTATGTAACCCATATATGAATGCCTGCCGGCTGTTCAAAGGCATCTTTAACAGGGTGTCTACATTCAGAATGTATCATGAGTATATCTTCTATGGTATATTGCCAAGTTAACCACATGGTGTGGATAACGCCAGTAACTTTCTACTAGCATTATAGTACCAGGTGTAGTATATTAGTCTCATGTGAGGTAGTTCTGGGAGCGGTTTTACCACTCCAAAAACTAAACATCGTGTCTATTTGCGAGAGGGCACGATGTTTTTTATTTTGCGACGCACTATTTCTCGATTAAAATGTCCTCTAACCAGCTTTAATGATATAATTTAATCAAGCAATGAAGTGGACTCACCAGCCACGGAGCTTCGTCGGTTTTATCGATTAGCGTACGTAACGCCAATCGTACGAGTTAAAGATTTCGGTGGAACAGCCTACCAGTATTACGGGCCCGAAACGCACAAATGGAATATCCATCTGGTGCGTTTTTTAAATTTTTAGTATCTAAACAAGGAGAAATGTATGGCAAATCAAGAAAAAGAAATCGACATTAACGCAATGAGGCATTCAGCAGCTCATATTATGGCCACAGCCATTAGTCGTCTTTGGCCAGAAGTTAAACTCGGGGTCGGTCCGGTTGTCGAGAATGGATTTTATTACGATGTCGACGTACCTGGAATCACTATATCCGAAGACGATTTCAAAAAAATCGAAAAAGAGATGAAAAAGATTATTGGAGCTGCTCAGAAGTTTGAAAGAACAGAAAAGTCCATAGATGATGCTATTATGTGGGCAAAACAATCCAAACAACCCTATAAGGAAGAGTTACTCAATGACCTTAAACGTTCTGGTACAACCATTGCGAAGGATTTAAGCCCAGAAGAGATGGGAACTTTCTCTAACGGTAATTCTAAGGTAGAAAAAGTTAGTTTTTATACTAATGGAGACTTTACGGACTTGTGCAGAGGCCCACATGTTGGGCATACCGGGCAAGTAAGGGCCTTAAAGCTAATGAGAATAGCCGGTGCGTATTGGCGAGGTAATGAAAAGAATGCTCAAATGCAGCGATTATATGGAGTAGCTTTTGCCTCAAAAGAGGAGCTTAGCAGTTATTTAGCGATGCTGGTAGAAGCTAAAAAGCGTGATCATCGTAAAATAGGTAAGGAAATGGACTTATTTACATTTTCACCATTGGTAGGGTCTGGTTTACCTCTATTTACTCCCAGAGGTACTATCCTAAGGGAAGAGCTTACAAAATTCGCAGAGAGTTTACGGATTAAGTCCGGTTTTGAAAGAGTAAGTATCCCGCACATTACAAAAACAGACTTATATAAAGTTTCTGGCCACTGGGATAAATTTGGCGATGAACTTTTTCTTGTTAAAAGCCAAGAAACTTCAGATGAATTTGCTTTGAAACCCATGAACTGCCCACACCATAATCAGATTTACGCTAGTCAGCCTAGAAGTTATAAGGATTTACCAGTAAGATATTTTGAGACAACTATAGTTTATAGAGATGAAAAATCGGGAGAATTGGGCGGACTAAGCAGAGTAAGATCAATTACCCAAGATGATAGTCATATATACACATCCCAGGGCGATTTAAGTGACGAAGTTTCTAGCCTTATCTGTGATATTCAAGACCTGTACAGGGTTCTTGGACTGAGTTTAAGAGCTAGGCTAAGTTTTAGGGATGATAGTGATAAATATTTAGGAGATATGAAACTTTGGGAATTGGCTCAAAAAACTATCTTACAGATGGCTAAAAGCAACAAACTTAATTATTTTGAAGAAGCTGGAGAGGCGGCTTTTTACGGGCCAAAGATTGATTTTATGGCAACAGATGCTTTAGGAAGAGAGTATCAGGTAGCAACTGTTCAGTTAGACTTTGTCCAACCAGAGAGATTTGAGTTGGAATATACTGACTCTAAAGGCTCAAAGCAGTGTCCAGTCATGATACATTGTGCAATCTTAGGATCAATCGAGAGGCTTCTATCGGTTTACATAGAACATACTGCAGGAAAGTTTCCCGTTTGGCTGGCGCCAGAACAAGTTAGAATAATAACTGTTAATCAAGAAGAACCCACGCTAGAATTCGCCCAGAAGCTAGCAAAAGAAGCCCGTCAGGAGACTTTAAGGGTTTACGTGGATAATGATAATGAGTCTGTTGGAAAGAAGATCAGACAGGCGGAAATTGCAAAAATTCCGTATACCATTGTTGTTGGCGAAAAAGAGATTAAAGAAGGGGTACTAATGCCAAGAATCCGCAAGGACATGGAAGTTACTTCTGAGCACAAGGAGGTGCCCTATAAGCAGTTCATAAATACAGTGGCAAATGAAATGAAATCTCGAGTCCTGAAATCTAGCCTATGAGAGAAATAGTTGAAAAGATAGTATCAAAGATCCCAAAAGGGAGAGTCATGACATATGGACAGATAGCAGCCTTGGCTGGGAACCCTCTTGCCGCTAGAGTGGTTGGAGGTTTGGCACATTACGGAAAAACTAATTTGCCTTGGCAGCGGGTCGTAAATAAAAAGGGCGGGCTTGCAAGTGGTTATCCGGGGGGACGACTGTCGCATAAAGAAGTATTAGAATCCGAAGGCTATACGGTATATGGAACAGAAGGACAATACTATGTTGAAGTAGAAAAACTAATTTGGTGGCCTAAAAAATAGCTCAAGTGCCTTCTAAAAAACCTGACATTTAATAAATAAACTAACTAACAAACCTAAGCTTATGAAATCATCAACTCAAAATCCAATAATATTTATAGTAGGACCAACGTCAAGCGGTAAAAGTTCTGTAGCTATGGAAGCGGCTCAAAAATTGGACGGAGAAATTATTGCCGCGGACTCCCAGACTATCAAAAGGGGTTTAAACATAGGTACTGCTAAACCTTCTCTGCAAGATATGAATGCCGTAAAACACCATCTTGTGGATATTATAGATCCATTTGATAGTTTTAGCGCATATGATTTCAAAAATCTAGCATCCAAGGCAGTGCAGGACATAAGGTCTAGGAGTAAAACACCTATTGTGGTTGGTGGTTCGGGGCTATATATAGACAGTCTTTATTTTGATTATACATTTGTAAATAATAACTCTACAGACAAATTAGAAAATAAATCGGTTGGAGAATTAAAGAGTATCATCACATCTAATCAGTATTCTATGCCCGAAAACTCACAAAATATTAGGCATCTACTAAGTGCGATACGAAGAGGTAAAAAAAGTGCTCAAGACAGGGTTCCTATTAAAGGGGCGTTGATGTTTGGAATTCGCCGAACAGATGAAGAGTTGAAGCATAGGATTAATCTAAGAATAGAGCATATTTTCAATAGAAAACTAATAGAAGAAGCAAAAGGTATAGTCGATAAATACGGAGATCCACCAAAGAAAATCGATGCAATAGCTTATCCTATCTTAAGGAGATATATAAATGGAAGGCTTAGCTCTGAGCAGACCAAAGAAGAGCTTAAAAGGGCTGAATGGCGGTATGCAAGAGTGCAAAAAGCCTGGTTTAAACGTAATCCAAATATCTATTGGATTAGTAATTATAAATTAGCCGCAAAAACGATTATTAAAGAAGTAAAACATTATTGAACAAATCTGTTACAATGTAGCTATAAGGAACACTATGATAGAACAGCTTTTTGGTTCAAAAACTAGAGTAAAATTACTCAAACTATTTTTCAGTAATCCAAACAGACCTTTCTATGTGCGGGAAATTACCAGAAAGGTTGAAGAGCAAATCAACTCTGTTAGAAGAGAATTAGCAAACTTATTATCGATAGGACTGATTACTTCTGAGAGTGCAAATAACAAACTTTACTATGAAGTAAACCAAAAATTTACTCACTACGCAGCCCTAGGAAGTATGTTTGCTCAAAATGGAGCTAAACCATTTGTTCAAAAAGAGCTAAAGTCTGTATCTAAAGCGTCAAAGGCAAAATCGTCAGGCAAAAAACAGCAAAAAGACGCAGTTAAACCTGATGAGCATGAAGATCGCAGTGCCGTTGAATTACCAGAAGCTAAACACTGGCAGAATGCTGGTAACATCGCTGGTATAGCCTATAGCGGTGTGTTCACTAGAGATGAGTCAGCTGGAGTAGACATTCTAGTTATTGGAGATGCTCTAGTTTCAAAGGTAGAATCCGTAATAGCTGGATTAGAAAAAGAAAAGAATAAAGAGCTTAGATACGCTATAATTACGCCTGCTGAATGGGCCTATAGAGCTCAGGTTCATGATAAGTTTTGGTTACAGTTTATGTCTGCGAAAGTACAAGTAGTATTAGACAAACAGCAAATTTTTGAAAATAAATAGGAGAACATAGAGATGGATATAGAATTTTTTGGTGCTAATTGTTTTAGGATAAAAACTAAGAAATCAGTTTTTATAACTGATGACAACCTAGCATCGTTAGGTCAAAAAAGTATCACAAAGTTAACAGATACACTACTAACTACCAATAACAATATAGATACGACTACATCCGCAGCTAAAGCAAAATTAGTTTTGGATAGTCCTGGTGAGTTTGAAGTTGGCGACGTGACAGTACACGCTGAGCAGACTAGGGGACATATGGATGAAGAAGGTTCACCACTATCTGCCATTGTCTATCAGCTTCTCTATAAAGGTACAACAGTTACAATCCTTGGCCACGTACACCCAGATATGTCAGCAGAAGCTTTAGAGCTTATTACGGGTACGGATCTATTATTGGTACCTGTCGGCGGTCATGGTTTTACTCTGGATGCAGTTGGAGCAATGTCTATCGTCAAAAAAGCGGAACCAGGAATAACTATTCCGTCGTCGTATGATATTAACGGGTTCAAGTATGAAGTAGCAGCTGCACCCCTAGAAGAATTTACTAAACTGAGTTCACTAGAATCTATAGAGGAGCAGGATTCCTTTAAGCTAGGCTCACAGTCTGTTGATGAACAGTCTGGTCAAACTACGGTGGTAGTACTAAAAACTAAAAAGGCTTAAAACTAATAAGCCTTTTTAGCATTAGGACTAACTAAACTTAGTTTTCGATTAAACCTTTTTTCCTAAGAGTTCTAAGGGCACTTGTGCTAATTTTCATTCGCACTTTTTTGCCATTAATTACTAGGGTCTTCTTTTGCAGGTTAGGCTGCCAAACTTTTTTAGTATGTCGTTGAGAAAAACTAACATTATTACCGTATTGTTTGCCTTTACCACTGATTTCACAGATTTTCATATACTATCTCTTATTAATTACTCGCATAATGATACTACTATTTCCCTGTTAGGTCAATATCTTTTAGGTGTATCAGGATGATATAATAAGTCAACTATGATAGATTTTAATAGCATTCTGCTGTTTCTTATTGTTTTGCTTATATCGGCAAGCTTTCATGAAATGATGCATGCTTACGTTGCATATAGACTTGGTGATGACCTCGCTCATTCTAGGGGGCGCATTAGTTTGAACCCATTTGTTCATATAGACCCTTTTTTAACTATAGGTTTGCCGGCAATTTTACTTTTGCTTGGACAACCTCCTATTTTAGCTGCCAAACCAGTACCGATTAACACCTCAAGAATTAAAGGAGATGATCTGGGGCTTGCGGTAGTTGGCGTGTCTGGCCCGTTGACAAATCTCGCGCTTGCATTTGTGTTCGGCGCAATATTGCAAGCTTTTTCTTTGCAAGGATTGGCAAGTGAAGTCGTTCAGCTCTTTGTATTGATTAACGTAAGCCTTTTTGTGTTTAATATGATACCGATTCCACCGCTAGATGGTTCAAGGTTGCTCTATGCTTTTGCTCCTCCATCTGTACAGGCTTTTATGAGGCAAATAGAATCGTTCGGGATGATGGGATTGATATTTATCCTTTTGATAGCCCTTCCGGTGATTTCGCCAATTATTGATTCAGTTAGTAACTATATTCTCGGGGTTGTAATATAGTTTAGGATAATAAATCTCTAATAAACAGTTATAATGTAATAGGGTCGTTTCACCGGTATGATTTTTCTGAATACTAAATCATAGGAATAGATTTCCGTACCTTTTCCGTGGAACTGGTACTTATCTGATCCACCTTGCGTAAACAGCAGGTAAATCAAGGTGATACGACCTCACATGAAAACTATATATGAAACAGTTAAAATTTGAACATAGATTCGCAGAAGAAATAGTAGCTGGTAAAAAAACAGCAACTTTTCGGGTTAATGATGACAAAGATATTGTCGTGGGTGACATAGTCCAGGTTATTGATAAAGTAGACCGTGATCATCCTACCTCCTGGGTTGTTAATGGTGAGCTTAAAATTACTGCTGTTGTTAGAACCCCCCTTAGCCAACTTACGAGTGAACATATGCTTAAAGCCAAATCGTTTAATAACATAGATGACTTGGTCCAAACTTTTAAGAGGTTCTATGGTGAACATATCAATAAAGATACCCAAATAGTAATATTATCGTTTGTGTTTGAGCCATATGATAAACCAAAATTATTCCTTCAGAATATAGATAACAGTAATACAGTTTTAAAGAAGGCTCACCTATTTGCGGATGGTGGATCAAGGGGGAACCCCGGGCCATCATCGCTAGGTTTTGTAGTTTGTGATTTAGAAAATAATGTCGTTCATTCTGATAATAAGTACCTAGGCGTAACCACCAATAATCAGGCAGAATATCACGCCTTGATAGCAGGGATGGAATGGTGTTTAGCTCATGGGGTGAGGCAGTTAGACGTTTTTTTAGATAGTATGTTGGTGGTGAATCAGATGAAAGACATATATAAAGTAAAAAATAGAGACTTATGGACGTTGTATAACACATCCAAGGATTTAACAAAAAAATTCTCATCGGTAAAGTTTACGCATATTCCAAGAGAGCTTAACAAATTGGCTGACAAGGAAGTCAATAAGGCTTTAAATGCAGTAAAAGGCTCAGATATAGTACAATAGGTCTATCCTAGTCGTCTGTGGCTAATCGCCTGTTTTTTAATAGGAGGAAAGTCCGGGCAGCATCGGAAGTGACAGTTGCTAACGGCAACCAAGAGTGATCTTAGGGAAAGTGCCACAGAAACGAAACACCTGGTACTTCTCACCAAGAAATATGAAACTATAGCATAGCTAACTTCATAAAATTTGGTGAGGAGTAACAGGGATAGATGAAAAGAGTGGGGTAAGAGCCCACAATTCTCTTAGGTGACTTAGAGAAGTAGGTAAACCCTGTCTGCTGCAAGGAGGTGAAATAGTCGTATTCTTGAAATACGACCGGCTATCCACCGTTCGCCGATAATCCGCTTGATCCCTATAGCAATGTAGGGGCTAGATAGATGATTAGCACCTTTATTGGTACAAAACCCGGCTTATAGCTACGACTAGGATATTAAAAAACACCTCCAAGTAGAGGTGCTTTTTGGGCTATAGGCAATATCGTGGAGCTTTTTAGCTAGGTTTTCCTCTGTTAA
>CAYVHE010000002.1:0-35567 GCA_964451085.1 uncultured Candidatus Saccharibacteria bacterium
CTCCAAAGTATTACGGAATAGTTATTGCAGAGGTTGTTAGCTGCGAAAAACACCCAAATGCCGACAAATTAAGCGTTTGTATGGTAAACGACGGCGGTGTGGTTGAGAATGTTGAAAGAGATAGTAAAGGGTTAGTACAGGTAGTTTGTGGAGCTAATAATGTCAGAGCCGGTCTTCTGGTTGCTTGGATTCCGCCTGGTGCAACAGTGCCTAGCACTTTTTCAGATAAACACGAGCCTGTGGTAATGGAATCTCGAGAGTTGCGCGGACAAATCAGTAATGGAATGATAGCAAGCCCTAAAGAGCTAGATATAAGCGATGAACACGAGGGAATTTTAGAGATATCAGAAGGCGAGTTAGCTCATCAGCCTAAACCAGGTGAAGCTTTACGGGATTTCTTTGGTTTAGATGATTTAGTTATTGATTGTGAAAATAAGATGTTTACGCATCGCCCGGATTGTTTTGGAAATTTGGGTATCGCCCGTGAACTTGCCGGAATTTTTGGACTGAAATTTATAAGTCCGGATTGGTATTCGAAAATACCTCAAATTGAATCCAAGAACGATATTGTTCTAGATATAGAAAACAAAATACCAAAATCGGTCCCAAGATTTACGGTTGTAGCGATGGGCGGAATTACAAATTCACCAAGTCCTATATGGCTTCAATCAACACTAAAGCGGGTTGGGATTAAACCCATAAGTAAGGTTGTAGACGTAACTAATTATGTGATGCACTTAACGGGTCAACCATTACACGCTTTTGATTACGATAAACTGGTTAAGCATTCGGACAAGCCAGGTATACATGCCCGTATGGCAGATGAGGGAGAAAATATTACTTTGCTTGGTGGCAAGAAGGTGGCTCTAACAAAAGACGACATAGTAATAGCAACCGACAAACAAGCAGTAGCCATTGCAGGAGTTATGGGTGGTGCCGAGACAGAAGTTGATGCTAACACTAAGAGTATTGTTATAGAATGTGCCAATTTTGATATGTATTCTATTAGGCGAAGTAGTATGCGCCATGGATTATTTACTGATGCTGTTACAAGGTTTAATAAAGGTCAGAGCCCTCTGCAAAACGACCGAGTAATTGCATACGCTATGAAGTTATTGGGTGAGCAGGCAGGCGCCGAGCAAGCTAGTGACGTGTATGATTTAGTTAATTTTGATATAAATAAGGATAATTTGGATCATCTGTCTGTGAGCATTGATTTTATTAACACAAAACTAGGAGTAGTTTTGACCGCTAGTGAGATACAAAAACTGCTGGAGAATGTAGAATTTAGTGTAGATATTGACGAGAATAATCTTCTTATAACTGTTCCTTTTTGGAGGATGGATATTGCTATTCCTGACGACATAGTAGAAGAAGTAGGTCGTTTGTATGGATACAGTAATCTTCCTGTAAAACTTCCGATGAGGAGTTCAAAACCAACAGCGGTAAATAATACAAGAGTGTTTAAGCAAAACTTAAGAGACAAGCTTGTAAGTTCAGGAGCTAACGAGATATTAACCTATAGTTTTATTCACGGAAATCTTTTAGAAAAGGCAGGAATTAATGCAGAGTCTAGCGCTTATCATTTGCGAAATGCGCTAAGCCCTGATTTGCAGTATTACCGCACAAATTTAACGCCTAGTTTGCTGTCCAAGGTACATAATAATATTAAGAATGGGGCTGGCAGGACTGATAACGAGTTTGCTTTGTTTGAAATTGGAAAATCTCACATCAAAGGAATTATGGAAGAAAATGACCAGAACTTACCTAAACAGTTTAGACGGCTATCATTGGTTATTGCTGCAGACAACAAAACAGCTAAAAAATATCAGGGATCTCCGTATTATCAGGCTAAAAAATACCTAGATCTAGTTACTGATAACCAGGCGGTCTATACTCCTTTAGGCAAAAACGATAGCGTTGGTAGCGATATATATCAAGGTGGTCGTAGCGCTGTTGTTAGCGTTGGAGATACTGAGATAGGTAATATTGGCGAATTCAATTTTTCTGTTAAGAAATCACTAAAACTACCTGATTTCTCAGCAGGCTTTGAGATAGATACAGACTTACTTCAACAAAACTTAGTAACCAAAAAGTATAAAGCTCAATCAAAATTTCCTGGAACTCAACAGGATATGACGTTGGAAGTTGACCTAAAACTAATGTGGTCGGATATATATAATCTGTTACACGCTGAGCTGCAGGTTTATGGAGCAGAAGATGGCTACGACTTTAATATTGAACCATTGGATATCTTTAAACCGGAAGACTCCGATAAAAAACGCTTTACATACCGTGTGCACATATCTAATCACTTAAAAACCCTGAAAACTGAAGAAGTTAATATAATTATAAAACACCTTGCAGGGGCTGCGAATGAAAAATTTACGGCTAAACTTATTTAGTCTAGTATTGGTTGTAGTTTTTGCTAGTCTGTTAAGCCTAAATAGAGCTAGTGCCCAAGGGGTTAATGACTTTGTTATTACGTCTTTTTCTGGTAACTATGAACTATCAAATCAAGACCGACAGGGATTGATGAAGATAACTGAATCAATAGATGTAGACTTTTCAGGAAATAACCACGGAATTGAACGCTCCATACCAGAGACCTATAAGAAAAATAGTCTGGATATAAATATCCTAAGTGTTAAGCGTGACGGCAGTTCCGAACAATACACTACTAGTAAACAATCGGGTAACCTAGTTTTAAGAATCGGTGACCCAGGTAAGACGATTACTAGAATTCATAAGTATGAAATCTCTTATTCTGTTGCAAACGTGATTTCTTTTTACGACAACTACGATGAATTGTTTTGGGATATAAATGGCGATCAATGGTTTCAGACTTTTAACAAAGTAACTGCAGATGTTGCTACCGATGCTCCACAATACTTCAATCTAGAACCAGTTTGCTATACAGGTTCTTTTGGTGGAAGTAGTAGTTCTGATTGTTCTATATCCCAAGGCAGTAAAGGTATTACTTCTGAGACCAATACTAATCTGGAAGCTAATAATACTCTTACTATTGTGATGGCTTTTGATAAAGGGTACTTTACGCGACCAACTTTTTGGGAACAAAATCCACACCTTCCAATAGTTGGTGCTATGGTTGCCTTTCAATTGCTATTTTTGATTGATGCAGACAGAAGATGGAGGAAAAGCGGCAAAGACAATAAAAGCAGTGTGGTGGCTCCGAGCTTCGGTAGACCAAAAAACCTTAGCGTGATGCAAGCTTACTACGTAAACAATAATGGACTACAAACTAAATATATAACTGCCAGCCTAGTAGATTTAGCTATTAGAGGCTATCTAAAATTTGTCGAGTCTAAAACCGGTAAAACCGTCAAACACACTCTGGTTTTATTAAAAATGCCAGACATCAATATGTCAGAAGATGAAAAACTTCTACTCAACGAATTTTTTGGCGCTTCATTAGCGGTAAAGTCTGAAGTGTCAATCGAGTCGCTAAAATACAAGATGGAAAAGACGGTAGGGAAACTTAAAAAGCTAATAGACCGTGAAATGCTAGAAAAAGGCTATTACGAGACATCACCACAAAGTAATATTACCTTTATACTCAAACAAGGCGTTCTAGGCTTGGTACCTGTTACAATTGGTTACTTTGGTAAAGACTATTATCGTGGTCTAACTTCCATATTGGGTATATTAATAGCGGGGGCCATGATTATATATGCATATTTAATGGTTAAATGGACCGCTAAAGGGGTGGATCTTGCAGAAGAGGTTGATGGCCTTCATTTGTACCTAAAAACCGCCGAGACTGAACGTCTGGCTGCTTCTCAGTCCGTTAACGCTCCCCTGGCGACGGGTTCAAGCCAACCAGTGCATGATGTTAAGTTTTTTGAGAAGTTGTTGCCCTATGCTGTGGCCGGAGGAGTTGAGAAGACCTGGGCAAAAGCATTTACTGGTATATACCAACAGCCACCAGATTGGTACGACGGCCGTTGGAGAGCATTTTCTACTCTTGCTTTAATGAACAGTATTGGTACGACATCTACTGCAACTTCTAATGCTTTTACTTCACCATCTAGCTCCGGTGGGTCCGGGTTTTCCGGAGGCGGAGGAGGAGGTGGCGGTGGTGGCGGAGGCGGTGGCGGAGGCTGGTAAGGTAACGAGACAAGGGCGTTCCCATTTCTCGTCGTGCCGTGTTTTGTAGAACAAAACTCGGACTGCTCTTTTCCCACAAAACTGAATTTACTTACCGCGGAATAAATCCGACGGACATAAATAACTAAAAAGAACTGGCTACAAGTTTATCTTGGATGCGATTCGCATGAAAATGCTGAATTAAGCTTGAAATACACACTAAGCGGCAGATGGTGTGTTATATTAATAGCATTAACAATTAAACAATATAAAGAGAGCGGTTAGAAATCTAGTTCGGAGCCGCCAGCAACCTTCGTAATAGTTGGTGCTAAGTCTAGCTTGTCTATTTGGCAAGGAAGATATTTTTTGATATATAAAAAGAATGCTCCTTCTCGCCAGTATGGCAAAGAAAAGGAGTTTTTTAATGTCATATAAACTTTTCACAAGTGAATCGGTAGCTGCGGGGCATCCGGATAAGATAGCCGATGCAATCAGCGATGCAATCTTGGATGCGATATTAGAGCAAGACCCTAATGCCAGGACTGGTTTGGAAACTATTGTTGGGGCTAACAAAGTGGGGCTGTTTGGTGAAATTAAGACTGATGCAAAGATCAATTTTGAAGAAGTTACACGGGAAACTATCAGATGGCTTGGTTACACGAATCCGGACTGGAACTTTTCTGATAAATCACCAATTGATAATAATATCCATCAACAGTCACCTGAAATTGCGATGGGTGTAGACAATGAAGGCGCTGGCGATCAGGGGATGATGTTTGGCTACGCCTGTAACGATACTCCGGAGTTAATGCCACTACCAATAACTCTCGCACACGCTTTAACTAGAGCTTTGGATGAAGCTAGGGAATCAGGTGCTATAAAGTTTATCCGTCCGGACGGTAAAAGCCAGGTTACTGTAAAATATGAAAATGACAAGCCAATAGCCGTAGAAAAAGTTGTAATGGCTCTAGCCCACGATGAGAAAGTAAAAGCTGACGAAGTTAGAAGTGTTATTAAGAAACAAATAATTGACCCAGTTTTGAAAGAATACGGATATAGCGTCGGCGACAATCAAGTGGTAGTAAACGGAACAGGTTTGTGGTTTATCCCTGGGCCCGATACCGATGCTGGTCTGACTGGGCGCAAGATAGTAGTTGACGGTTATGGTGGGTATGCCAGAGTCGGGGGTGGGGCTTTTAGCGGTAAAGACCCAAGTAAAGTTGACCGTTCTGGAGCTTATGCCGCTAGGTATATCGCAAAGAATGTTGTTGCTGCGGGGCTGGCGGAGCGCTGTGAAGTAGCACTGGCCTACGTGATTGGTAAAGCAGAACCGATGATGCAAACGTTTGATACTTTTGGTACAGAGAAAAAGGACCTTACTGAAATTCATGAATTTGTAGACAAATTGTTGGATACTTCTATGAAGGGGATTGTAGAAGGATTGAATCTTAAGAGACCAATATACTCTCAAACCACGTCTTATGGACATTTTGGAAAGCCTAACTTGCCTTGGGAAAAAACAGTTTAGCCTGCAGCGTAGATGAAGTATCAGAATAGGGCGTTAGTTATCTGGAGCCTCTGTTAAATTGATTATAGTTGAACAGTAAAGACCACAAACAACTCATATCTTAGTTAAAAAGGCAGGAGATTATATCTTGTTGATTATTGTCGAACTCCGAGTTAACTCCGATTTAACTCGGAGTTCGAGTGGCAGTACCTTGCAACTTTTAAATTTAGCGTAGCGTAAGTAAGGCTACGAAGTTATAAAAAATGATTTAGTGCGAACTTAAATACTACATATATCACCAGCGTAATGTGAATAAAATCACAGACAAAAGTATACATAAGAGGTATATTGTAGATACGGATGTTTGAGGTGGAACAAACTTGGATATCCAGCATTATCGGGCAGATGAGCCCGATTTTGAATTTTATGACTATCAGGAGTTCACACCTCTGCTGTATAATACTTTTTAAGATATGAAAGACATTTGGAGAATATTAAAGACTGGTAGCAGCCTATGGCGAAGCTATTTATTGGTTGGTGCCACGACTATCATTGTTTCACTATCTACCGTGATTATGCCCTTGTTGTCTGGCTGGGCTATTGATGAGATTCAGAAAGGTTCTGAGGCCAGCGTCAGCTATGCTGTACTACTGGCATTTATTATTTTTGCATTAGATTTTGCCCAGAATGTGTTTAGTAACTGGGGAGGTTACATTGGTGATCAAATAGCTGTTAAGCTTAACAAACTTTTAAGCGAGCGATATTATGCTCATCTTATGACGTTACCTCAGAAATATTTTGATAAGGAGCTTTCTGGCAAGATTATCGCAAGACTGAATCGTTCTATTGTACAAATTAGTAATTTCGTACAGATGGTGACCAATAACTTCTTGCAGTTTATATTTAGTACCGTAATTAGTTTAGTGGTGGTTTTTACTATCAGTTGGCCGATAGGTTTGATGTTGCTATCTTTATATCCAATATTTATATGGATGACAGTAAGGAGTAGTAGTACTTGGCAAGAGTATCAAACTAAAAAGAACCATAATTTTGATGTCGCTAATGGACGTTTTGCTGAAGCCATAACTCAGGTTAAAGTTGTTAAAAGTTATGGTCAGGAGAAACGAGAACTAGGTTTTTTTAATAATCATTTTTCAAATGTTTTAAAGTTAAATAAACCTCAGTCCAAATTTTGGCACCAACAAGATTTTAAACGCCGCATAGTTTTAAATATAATCTTTTTTGCTGTCTATAGCTTCATTTTTATAAGAGGGGTTCAAGGAGCGTTTACCCCGGGTCAAGCAGTAGCCCTTATTTTATATGCGATGAATATCAGAATTCCAATCTTTACTATTAGCTTTTTAGTAGAGAGTACTCAGCGGACGATTAGCGATAGTAAAGATTATTTTGCAGTGATGGATGAAAAACCAGAAGTCGACTCAGCAAGTAAAAGTTTAGATATTAAAAATGGGCATATTGTTTTTGAGGATGTGTCGTTTTGTTATGAAGAGGGCAGAGACGTGATCAAGGGAGTTTCTTTTGATATTAAAGCCGGTAAAAAAGTCGCTTTAGTAGGTGAAAGTGGCGAAGGCAAGACTACTCTTACTAACCTCTTACTGAGACTTTACGACCCACAAGAAGGAGCAATATTTATAGATGGTCAAAAAATTATTGATACAACTAGAAGTTCTCTACGCAGTCAGATATCTGTTGTGTTTCAAGAACCAAACCTATTTAGTGGCACGATTAAAGAGAACATATCCTATGGAAATCCGGATGTAAGTGACGCAAAGGTTATTAAATCTGCGAAGGCAGCAAATGCCCATGAGTTTATAAAGGATCTTTCAGATGGATATGATACGCAAATAGGTGAAAAAGGTCTAAAATTGTCCGGTGGCCAGAAACAGCGTATAGCAATAGCCAGGGCAATATTAAAAGGTTCTCCAGTACTTGTCTTAGATGAAGCAACTAGTAGCCTTGATAGTAAAAGTGAGTTGTTAGTTCAGGAGGCTCTAAGACATCTTATGAAAAACCGCACGACAATCATTATTGCTCACCGTCTAAGCACGATTCAGGATGTAGATATGATTGTGTCGATGAAAGGTGGGCGAGTCATCGAGACCGGAACGCCTGAAGAATTGGCGAAGACTAAAGGAATTTATGCTCAGCTGCTCAAAGTTCAGACCGCACGATCAGCAGAAGAACGCCAAGAAGCACTAGCCAAATTTGGCATAGTAGGATAAATCCGGAAACACTATTGACGGTTATGAATAAGAAAAAAAATATCGGTATCTTTGCAAAAATATCTTCGTTCTTCTTTATTCAATGGCGCTACACACTAATGTTGTTAGTGTTCTTGGTGGGATCCGGAATATTTATTTATACTAACGTGATTCAAAGAGAAGGCTTTCCGACAATACAATTTCCGTTAACAGTTGTAAATGCTACATATTTTGTTGACGATAGCGCTATGGTTGACAAAAATCTGTCTCAACCTTTGATTGAAATTGTTAGTGAGCTCCCAGGAGTAAAGAAGGTAAATACTACATCGCAGAAAAATTTTATGAGTATGGTTGTAGAGTTTGAGCAGGAAGTATTACCTGCTACTGGGACAGCAGAGATTGTGGATGCAGTAAATAATGACAAGAGTTTACCTACTGAGGCAAACTTTACCTTCGTGACCCTTAACCCCGGTGGGTTTCTAAATAAATATGACATGTTGTTGTCTGTCTATGACGCTTCATCAAAAAGTTCAGTTCAGGATTTAGAAAAAAAAGCACAGCTCATAGCTGATGAATTCGAAAATGAGGATACTATCCTAAAAGCTGAGCCCCAGCCGCTTTTGTCTACTGCCGTTAATCCTCAAACTGGAGATAAAGAAACCAGACAGACAGCATTTAACTTAATTGGACTTTCCGACGATATAAATAAAGATATTACAAACAAATCTAATTTGTTATTTCATACTGCAATAACCGTTGGTTTAGTTAGGGATAAGTCAAAAATAGATGCTTTAGAGTTATCGAATCTAGCCAAGGAAAAAATTGCTAGTATAGACTTAACTTCATCCGGTGATTCGTATCAGGCAGTAATAGCTGCTGATTCAGCTGAGTCTGTAAATAATCAGATTTCATCGCTGCAATTTAATTTGTTGACAGGTTTGCTTGCTGTCGCCTTTGTGAGCTTTCTGCTAATTACTTGGAGAGCTTCAATTATCACTGCTATTTTTATGCTTAGTGTTATGGCTGTAACAGTTGGCATCCTATACATTGTTGGTTATTCTCTAAATACCATAACTCTATTTGGTTTAGTTCTATCTTTAGGCCTTTTTGTAGACGATGCGACCATTATTGTAGAGTCGATTTACGCCAACAAATCAGCTAAAAACACGCCCCTGAAAACTGTTCAAGTTGCTATTAAAAAAATAGGATCAGCCAGTTTTGCGGGGACTATGACCACAGTTTTGGTATTTTTGCCCTTAGCATTTTTGACCGGAGTTCTAGGTGAATTTATCAGATTAATGCCCATTACAGTAATTATTGCGCTATTATCTTCCTTGATTTTATCTATAACAATTATTCCCTTTCTCTCTAAATTTATATTGCTAAGAAGTGAAAAAGTCAGTTTTATTACAAAGATTAATCCTATTCCCAGCTGCGAGAAAGTTTTGTCAAGGTGGGTAGGAAAGGGGCCTGGCAATTTAGCTTCTGGATCTAGAAAGTCTAAATTATTTGCATTGTCTATGGTTACATTAAGCCTAGTGAGTATTTTTGCGGGATTAAGTTTTGCTAAAAAACTTCCTTTAAACATCTTTCCTCCTTCAAAAGACAGTGACCAGATAGGAATACAGGTAACATACCCAGCTGGATATAGCCTGGGCGATGCCGAGGCTGTAGCTGAGAAAATTAATGATTCGGTAGCATCTAATATTGCTGATGTGACAAAAAGAGTAGTTTACGGCGGTTTTAGTCAATCAAATAATCGATCTGCGGAAATTAAGATTGACCTAGTGTCATTTAAAAAACGAAATCAAACTTCGCCACAGATAATTAATGAGATTGGTGGAAAAATCAAAGGCTTAATACCTGAAAGCGTTTCCTATAGAGTGATTCAATTTGATGCAGGGCCTCCGATTGATGAGTTTCCTCTCAATATTCAGATTAAAGGCGAGGATACAGCAAAATCTTTGAAGTTAGCTGATGAGTTATCTGATTATTTACTAAATACTGAGGTTGTTAGGTCAAATGGTTCAGCGGCGAGTATCTCCAGGGTTAAAATAAGTAATTCGGATGAGATTACTAGGAATAATCAAGACAAGATAATCAGTGTTAGAGGTAAATTTGATGCAGATGATGTCTCGGGTCTGTTAGCTGCCACACAAAAAGAAGTAGAGGATAAATTTACACCTCAGTACTTAGAGAGTAACGGTTATGCTAATGATAGCCTAGGCTTTGATTTTGGTCAGGAAACAGAGAATGCCAAATCGTTCAGTTCTCTTGCAGTTGCTTTCCCTGTTGCCTTGCTATTGATGTATTTACTTCTGGCGTTTCAGTTCAGGTCACTACTGCAACCTCTATTAATATTTATGGCAATTCCGTTTACTTTCTTGGGGGTGTTTGGTGGGCTCTATCTAACCGGAAATTCACTCAGCTTTTTTGTGCAAGTCGGTCTTATAGGGTTGATAGGTATTGCAGTAAATAATACAATTTTGCTAACAGAATATTCTAACCAGGAAAGAAGGTTAGGCAACTCTGCAGTTGAGGCGGTCTCGAAAGCTATAACGGTTAGGTTTAGACCTTTGATAGCAACAACTCTAACTACTGTAGTTGCATTGTTGCCATTAGCATTGAGTGAGCCTTTCTGGGAAGCCCTGGCCTTTACTATTATTTTCGGATTGGTATCAAGTACTTTGTTGGTTTTATTATCTTTCCCTTATTACTATATTGCGGCAGAATGGCTAAGATCTAAGGTGAAAATTAGAAGACTTAGAAAATCTTAGATATGAGTGTGACAATAACACAACATTTATTGTCTTGGAACCTTGAGCCTAGCTAGCTATAATATTAGTTAATCGCGACATGGACACAATTAGGTTCAAAATAAACACGCGTGGAGGGATAATTTATAATGGCGGCAAATAAAAGCCAAAGAGTGGCTGCATTTATGTTAGCTTTGATGTTTCTGCTTACTACAATAGGAACATCAGCTTACGTAATCTGGTCTTTAAATCAAGGAGACGGTGGTCTCGTAAGTCCTACAGGACACGGGGACACAAGCGCTAGTCAACAAACTAACAATACGGAGGCACCAGTGCAAGATCAAGGAACAATAGCTAACTTTACAGGGCCGGTAACTGTACCCGAACTAAGGTTTGAGGATAGTGTTTCAGGGAGCGGTGATACCGTACAGCCTGGCGATAGTGTTACGATTCAATATACAGGAGCACTAGCTTCGGACGGTAGTGTTTTCGACACTTCCCTAAAAGATGCAAATAGTCAGCCTGTGACCTTTCCTTTAGCTAATTTGATTCCTGGATGGCAACAAGGCATACCTGGTATGAAAGTTGGTGGCAAACGTAGGCTATATATACCTTCTTCACTTGGATATGGGACTCAAGGTAGTGGGCAGGCCATCCCTCCAAATTCGGATCTAATCTTTGATATTGAACTAATAGGGACAGCAAGGAGTAATTAAGACAAAAACAATAAAAAACACAACATATAGTGCTATTGCATTTAGCTTAAGCACCATATACAATTAAGGCATGATACGTTAACAAACCAAAAATATATAAAATAACAAGGAGTCTCGCAATAATGAAAAAGATCACGGTTTACACAACCACTAAGTGTGCATACTGCAAAATGGTCAAAAAATGGCTTGATGCAAAAGGTATAGCCTATACAACGGTAAACCTTGATACCGATCCAGATCAACAGAAATATGTATTCGAAAAGAGCGGTTCTTTGACGGTTCCTGTCACACTTGTAGAAAAAGAAGATAAGACAGAAGAAGTAGTTATAGGATTTAACTTGTCAAGACTAGCTGCAGTAGTGTAGAATGTTTTAGTACTCACTTAAACATAACTCAAAATAGCCCTGTTAAAAGGGGGTTATCACTAGGAGAAAGCTATGGCAGAACAAAAAATTATAATGTACGGTGCCGCTTGGTGTTCATATTGCATGGCGCTTAAACAAAAACTAGATGCTATGGGTGTAGACTACGAGTATAAAGACGTTGATTTAGCGGGGATTAGAGAGGAAATGAACTCTAAGACTTCCGGGAATCAAACGATACCGGTGCTATTTGTGGGAGAAAAGTATTGGGTAAATCCAAGTGATGCTATAGTAAGAGAAAATATAAAACTAGCGGACAAAGAAAAGGAAAATAAGAATATGCATGACGTAATAATGATTGGAGCGGGTCCTACAAGCCTAGCAGCTGCAGTTTATACATCCAGAGAAGATATAGAGACGTTATTATTTGAAAAGGGAGTTATTGGTGGTTTAGCTGCAGTAACCGATAAGGTAGATAATTATCCAGGATTTGATGAAGGAATCGAAGGACTTGAATTGGCCGAAAAACTGCAAAAACAAGCTGAAAGATTTGGTTCAAAAATAGAACTTGGTGAAGTCAAATCACTCAAAAAAGAGGGTGATTATATAAAGCTGCAAACTACTAGTGGTGAGATGACAGCCAAGGCAGTACTTATTGGGACTGGAAGTGAGTGGAAAAAGATAGGGATTCCTGGGGAAACAGAATACTATGGCCGCGGAGTCCACAACTGTGCAACGTGTGACGGTGCTTTTTATAGAGATAAAAAACTAGTAGTTGTTGGCGGCGGTAACTCCAGTGCTCAGGAGGCATTATTTTTAACAAAATTTGCTAGCCACATTGATATTTTGATTAGAAAAGATAAATGGCGTGCTTCTGATGTTCTTGTAAAAGAGATCGAAGCAAACGATAAGATAACCGTACACTTCAACACTACGACCGATGAGATTGTAGGGGAAGAGGTTGAGGGAATAGACCGAGTCACTAAAGTTATTGGAACTAAAGATGGTCAAAAAACAGACTTTGTAACAGATGGTGTGTTCGTATTTATCGGACTAAGACCAGTAACTTATTATCTTGAGGGTAGTGGAGTGGAGACTGACGAGATAGGATTTGTAATTACAAACAACAAATTACAGACAAATATCCCAGGGATATTTTGCGCAGGTGATGTAAGAAGTGGTGCTACTATGCAAATAGCTTCGGCTGTCGGTGAAGGAGCTAGCGCGGCTTTGTCGATAAGAGAGTATCTTCAACACCTAAAGAAATAATTTCTAACTCTGAACCCTCACCCCGTCAGTAATGCCTATACAGGTAATTTAATTAGAGAATACACCTATTTTGAACGGTGCTAGGATTCCGTTTGCAGTTGAACTATGTGCTGTCCCAGAACCAATTTTCTCACCAGATTCCGTTGTCCTGGTATTGAATAGAGTTGTTCCGTCAGCTCCGCAGGCTCGAAGAATTTCTTGACCTCCAGGGTGGGAGGGGATATATCTCGTTATGTCATAGACAAGATCATTTACGATAGTCCAGCATGATGATTGATCGTTATGTTTTTGTATGTCCAATAGAATAAAAATACTCTCTGAGGGATTTTGAGATGGGTTGCTGGGATCAACATTTTGATCAGATGTGCTATTTACGACTTCAGAAGTGGATTCTGTAGTTTTCTCAGGGTTATTTGACCCAAAAACCAGCATGCCAATTGCTCCTGCCGCAATTAAACTTGCAAGTATTATTACTATCGTTTTCATAAAATATACCTCTTTCAAGTTTGTTATATCTCTATAAGATTTTATCATAGACTCTTATACAAAGCGGTTTGGGTAGTCTGTAAAAATACCGCTAATACCCCATTGTTTTAAATCTTTTGCTCTGTCTTTCTCGTTTACTGTATAAGCGTATACTTTATAACCTTGGTTATTGAGCGAGTTGACAACTCCAGACCAAAGCCACTGTTGCTGTAAATGGATTCTTTTAGTTTTAAGTATAGAGGCCTCAGCTATCGCCCTAACTGCTGACCATTTTTCTAGTACTGCTATTTCTATACCGGGCAATAATCTTCTAACTTCTCTAAGAGTATTAAATTTGAAACTAGAAATTACAACTTGACCCTCGTAAGTGCTTAGTAATTTCACTAGTTTAGGAACTACTTTATGCTCTTTGATTTCTATATTTATGCCAATTTTACCGTCAACTTCTTTTAAGGCATGCGATAGCGTGCAGTATGCAGTGTTACTTTGAATTGGTGCATGGCTCAAAACGATTACTCCATTCTGTAGTCTGGCGTCAATTTCTATCATATCTAGTTTTAATGAAACGGCTTTTCTAATTGCTTCCATTGAGTTTTCAGGGGCTAGCCCTCTAGCTCCTCTGTGTCCAATTATCTCCATAGTGCTGTAATTATACTACTTTATCCTGAAAAACTCTTAAAACTAGCTTAAATGAAGTAAAACAGTGGTGTACAATAGACTCTATAGAATATTAAAAGTGAGAGGCATATAAGAATGGATTATAACGCGACAGTAAAACCTTACGGAGAAGGTAAAGATATACATACCGTGATAGAGATACCAATGGGGTCGACGCATAAAATAGAATTTGATAGACGCCAGAAACTAATGATTTTAGACCGTGAAGAACCTCATATATTTCCAAAGCCAGCTAACTATGGTTTTATTCCTGGCACACTGGATGAAGATGGTGATGAGCTAGACACACTTCTTGTGACTGATGACCCTTTGCCAACCGGAGTTCTCGTTACAGCTACAGTTTTAGGAGTGCTTATCTTTGAAGATGGCGGCGAGGTGGACTATAAAATTATATGTGTGCCAACTGACGATAGACATACTGGGGGTAGGATTAAATCACTTGAAGATTTAGGGGAACGTTGGATGGCCCAAGTCGAACATCATTTTATCCACTATAAAGATTTGAAAAAGGCTGGAACAACAAAGGTCATGGGGTTTGGTGACGTAGCAAAAGCTCACCAGATAATAGAAGAGTGCATCGAAAGATGGAATAAACAGTAATAGTAATTATGGATATCAGCACCGATATTATCGAAAAAGCCATCATTCTAAAAGGCGAGGGTAAAATGTTGCTTCTAAGAAGAAGCAAGACTGACACAAGAAGGCCGTTGCAATGGGATCTACCAGGAGGGCTTTGCGAAGAAGGTGAAACTCTAGAAGAAGGTGTTTTAAGAGAGATAGTAGAGGAGACCGGTCTGAAAGTGACTGGTTTAAGGCCAATTTACACTAAGTCTGAAATACGAGAATGGAAAACTAACAAAAAAAATGCTGTATTTATCTTTTATAAGGCTTACGTCGTCTCAGACAAAGAGGTAGTCGTGAGTGATGAACACGACGAATTTAGATGGTTATCGCTAAAAGATGCCCTAGAGCTATTAGATTATTATTTGCATAAAGATCTTCTCAACTATATTTTAGATAACAAACTTGCTCTATAAAGCATAAGCCCTATATACTAGAATCTGAAATAAGGGGAGAATATATGAAGACAAGAGTAGCAATTAATGGTTTTGGTAGAATTGGTCGTAATGCGTTTAAAGTAGCTTTTGATCGTTCAGACATTGAGGTAGTGGCCTTAAATGATCTTACTGATACAAATATGTTGGCACATTTATTAAAATACGATTCGAATTATGGGGGTTATCATCACGAAGTTACAGCCGAGGAAGGCCACATAGTAGTTAATGGTCAGAAGATACCCGTTTTTGCTGAGAAGGACCCTGCTCAAATCCCCTGGAAAGATGTTGGAGTGGATATTGTTATAGAATCCACCGGATTTTTTGTTAAGACAAAACTAGCCCTTGCTCATATAGAAGCCGGTGCTAAAAAAGTTGTGATTAGTGCTCCGGCCAAGGACGACGAAGCCGATACTATAGTAATTGGCGCTAATGAGTCGTCGCTGGGCGACACAAGTACTCAAGTTTATTCAAATGCTAGCTGTACCACGAATAGCTTAGCTGCAATTATGGACGTTATGGACCGAGAATTTGGCGTTGAAAAGGCTATGATGACCACAGTGCATAGCTACACTGCCGACCAGAGACTTCAAGATGCTCCGCATCGCGATTATAGAAGGGCTAGAGCAGCCGCTAAAAATATAATACCTACTACCACTGGAGCTGCAATCGCAGTGACCAAGACCGTGCCGAGCCTTGTAGGAAAATTTGACGGTATGGCGATTAGAGTACCAACCGCTGTTGTAAGTATTAGCGATGTTACTATGCTTCTTAAAAAAGACACTACAATAGATGATATTAATAACGCTATCAGAAAAACTTGCGATGAACCATACTATCAAGGAATTATATCCTGTACAGACGAACAAATGGTAAGTTCAGATTTTATCGGTAATAGCCATAGTGGGATAGTTGATTTACCACTGACTAAAGTAGTTGATGGTAACTTAGCTAAAATAGCTGTTTGGTATGACAATGAGTGGGGATACTCAAATCGATTAGTTGAATTAGTGGCAGACATAGGCAAGACAATTCAGCAGAGTTAATTATGACAATATATATCGGAGCGGATCACAATGGCTATCACCTTAAAGGAATCGTTACTGAATATTTAGAAAAGCTGGGGTATAGTGTAGTCGATGAAGGTGATGAAAAATTAAATCCAGAAGACGATTTTACTGTTTTTGCAACAAAAGTTGTTAATGCTATGAAATCTAGCGATGATTCTCACGCTTTGGGAATATTAATATGTGGTAGCGGACAAGGTATGATGATGGCCGCTAATAGGCATAAAGGGATTAGAGCCGGACTGGGTTGGAGCAAAGCAGCAGCAAAGTCCATTAGAAACGACGAAGACAGTAACGTATTAGCTCTACCTTCTGAGATTTTAGACAAAGGGCACGACTGGCAAGTAGTGATAGACACTTGGTTAAAAACACCTTTCGCAGGCGCCACTCGCTATAAAAGGCGTAATCGTCAGCTTGATGAACTTTAGAGTACTAAGGCCTTAGTAACGCGCAATAGCTAACCAAGAAGTAAACTTAAGTAAAAAGTGTTCCGTCCCAGGGAGCTTCCTTGCATAGCGGGAATTGATGGTTATGCAAGCTGGGTCTTTTTAATCTCATAGAGTTTAGTGGTCACAAATCATAAAGTGTATAATTGAAGAAGTATGGTATCTAAGAAAATATTCCCAACAATAACTACGGATAATGCACACGAATATCGTCAACAAATGGAGATGATATCTAGCTATGCCGACGGAGTGCATATAGATTTTTCTGATAACGTATTTGCACCGACCAAAATGTTACCTCCTATGGAATCTTGGAGGATTGAGGGTGTAGAAACTCACGCCCATGTAATGTGCCAGAAACCGATGCTAGTTATTCAGGATTTAGTAAATTTAGCTCCAGATATAGTGATATTACATGTTGAGTCAGATGCTGTTGCTGGGGCGATAAATATTATAAATGATAATTCTATAGGAGTAGGACTAGCTATTCTACCGGATACCAAGATTGAACGTTTGCTTGAAATAGATGTGAAAAAATACGTAAAACATATACTAGTTTTTGGCGGTCATCTAGGGTACCAGGGCGGAAATGCCGACTTATCGCAATTAGAGAAAGTTAAAGTTATAAAAAGGTTATATCCTAATATAGAAATAGGCTGGGATGGCGGCATCAATGATTCTAACATTTCTAGGTTATCTAGCGCCGGAGTTAGCGTATTTAATATTGGTGGCTTTCTGAAAAAATCTGAACACCCTCAAATCACTTATAAAATGCTTAAAACTTTGCTATAATCATAAGCAGATTATGGCAAAAAATTATAATGACAAAACGCGTTCTATTGAGGATCTTGAAAATATAGCGATTGACATCAGACAAGATATTATTAAGAGTCTAGAACACGCAGGGAGTGGTCATAGCGCTGGACCTCTCGGTTTGGCAGACATCTTAACCGCATTATATTTTGACGTATTAAAGCACGACCCCAAAGATCCGTCATGGGATCAAAGGGATATTTTTATGTTAAGTAATGGTCATTGTGTACCAGTACAATATGTTGCTATGGCGCATGCAGGGTATTTTCCTAAATCGGAACTTATGACCCTCCGTAAATTTAAGAGTAGGCTTCAGGGTCATCCAGAGAGACGATTGCTACCTGGTTTAGAAACGACTAGCGGTCCTCTGGGCTGTGGGTTGGGTCAGGCTATTGGTATGGGTTTGGCTATGCGCATGAACAAAGAGTCTCATCGATGGGTCTACGTAGTTATGGGAGACGGCGAACTTGATGAAGGTAATATTTGGGAATCGGCAATGCTAGCCTCTAAATACAAACTTAGCAATGTTATTGGTATTGTTGATAGAAATAATATACAGATTGACGGCACCACAGAACACGTCATGCCTTTAGAGGATTTGAGAGCTAAGTGGGAGTCTTTCGGTTGGCACGTTATTGAGATTGATGGGAACGACGTAGAAGCTGTTATAGATGCCTGCTCTATGGCGAGAGCAATTGTCGAAAAACCAATAGTTATAATAGCGCATACAGTGCCTGGTAAAGGTGTAGATTTTATGGAATACGACTATCATTGGCACGGGATGCCAGTAGGCCTGAAGGATGTTGGAGGTGCGCCTCCGAAAAATGATCAGGCTAGAGTTGCACTAAAGGAACTGCGTACTTTAAAGGGGAAGATTAGGAATGAACATGAGTAACGCTCGGAATACTACCTTTAGACACCGTTACGCGCAGAGTATCAAATACTCTGGCTGCACTTCGCTTTTAGTATCTAGTAATAACAAAACGTATCTTAGTTTAGATAAGGCGGAGCTATGAAAGGTATGTATATAGTAGACCACGGTAAATGGAAAAATGAGCCGATACGTAAAGGTTTTGGAAGAGGTTTAGTCAAAGCAGGCGAAAAAGACGAGCAGGTAGTTGCGTTATGTGCCGATCTTACAGAATCAACACAAATTGAACCATTTGCACTAGCCTTTCCAGAACGTTACGTTGAAATAGGTATTGCTGAACAAAATATGATCACGGTTGCTAGTGGTATGGCGGCCTTAGGCAAAATTCCTTTCACGTCAAGTTATGCAGCTTTTAACCCCGGTAGAAACTGGGAACAAATTAAAACTACAGTTAGTCTAAATAACCAAAATGTCAAAATTGTTGGTGCACATGCCGGATTATATACTGGTCCAGACGGAGCCACTCACCAAATGCTAGAAGATGTTGGCTTGATGCGTGTTATGCCAAATATGGTAGTCATAGTACCCGGAGATAGTGTAGAAGCAGAAAAAGCTACTTTAGCTATCGCAAAAGATAAGAGGCCGGCATACTTACGCTTGGCACGTGATAATTCGCCAATTTTTACTGCGTTAGAATCGCCTTTTGAGATTGGAAAAGCCTATGTTCTTGTTGAAGGGTCTGATGTAACAATTATTGCCAATGGTACTATGACCTCCGTTGCTCTGCAAGCGGCAGAAAAATTATTTAGGAATGGCATAGACGCTGAAATTATCCACTGTCCAACTGTAAAACCACTCGACGGTGCAAAAATACTAGCCAGCGTAAAAAAAACTAAGCACGTAATTACTATTGAAGAAGCACAAATAAACTGCGGACTTGGTAGTGCGGTGGCAGAATTAGTCAGCGAGCACAACCCAGTGCCACTCGTACGGATGGGTGTTAAAGATACTTATGGTCAATCTGGTACTGTTGCTGAATTGCTTGAGCATTATGGACTAACTCCTAAACATGTAATGCTAACCGCAGAAAGTTTACTGAATAGAAAGTAATCTAATAAAAAGAGTTGTCAGTATAAACGTAAGCAGTTACAATAGAGTGAAATAAGGTGGGAAAAATATGGCTTTGTCGATAAATCAGATTCGTAGAAATTGTCAGAACGCGAGAGCTCTAATGGATAGAGCTAAAACAGAAAAGTTTGCTGTTGGTGCGTTTAATTTAGATAATCAAGAAACTTTAATTGCAGTTACTAGAGCTGCACAAAAAATGAACTCCCCAGTACTTGTCGAAGTCAGTAAGAGTGAAGTTAAATCAATTGGCCTAGAAAACGTTCGTGATATGGTTGACAATTACGCGCGTGAGTTCGGCGTTGAGATGTACGTTAATCTTGACCATAGCCCAAGTGTTGAAGATGCGATAGAAGGGATTGAAGCAGGTTATGAGTTTATTCATATAGACGTTAGTCAAGCAAATCACGACGCCTCGCATGAGGAAATCGTTGATGCAACTAAGCAGGTTGTTCAGTACGCTAAATTCACCGGAGCTCTGGTTGAAAGTGAACCACATTATTTTGGAGGTGGTAGCAATGTTTTTACTGAAGCTTTCGATTTTGAAGAAATTAAGAAATCCTTTTCTACCCCAGAATCTGCAGCAGAGTTTGTAAATGCTACTGGTATTGACACCTTTGCTGCTGCAATAGGCAACCTGCACGGCTCCTATCCAATACCAAAAGTTCTTGATATTAAATTACTAGGGCGTATTAGAGACGCTATTCAATGCAATATTAGTTTGCATGGTGGTAGCGGAACGCCGGGACATTATTTTGAGGAAGCTGTAAAGATTGGCGTCCAAAAAATCAATATCAACAGCGATATGAGAAAGAAATATCGGGAAACTTTAGAAAAAGTCTTAGCAGAAAACAAAACTCAATATGCAGTCGTAAAGCTGATGGGTGAAGTAGAGGCTGCAGTTCAAGAAGTAGTGGAATCTAAAATAGCTTTATTTAATAGTGCAGGAAAGGCAAAGGTTAATTAGTTATGAGTCAACATAAAAAACTAGACGTACTAGCGGTTGGGGATGTAGTTATAGATGATTTTATTAAATTGTATGATGATCAGGCATGGGTAGAAGATCGTGACGGTAAGCAGATACTATCAATGGAGTTTGGAACGAAATTACCCTTTGAAAGCGATCAAGCTGTTTACGCGGTAGGCAATGCAGCTAATTCTGCAGTTGCTTTTTCTAGGCTCGGACTAGAGACTGGTTTCGTCACAAATATTGGCGACGATCAAAGAGGCGTAGATATTGCTGCTGCTCTGAAAAAAGAAAAGGTAGACAGTCGATTTGTGCATGTTAACCCTGGCATGGTTAGTAACTATCATTTTGTCCTACGTTACAAAGAAGAACGTACAATTTTAATAAAACATGAAGAGTATGACTACCATTGGCCTAGATTTAGAGATAATGATGTCCCAAAATGGGTATACTTCAGCTCTATTAGCGAAAAGGCCATCGAGCACTATCATGATGATGTTGTTGAATGGCTCAAAGATAATCCTGATGTAAAACTTGCCTTTCAGCCTGGAACTTTCCAGATGGAGGCCGGTATAGATAAGCTACGACCACTATACGCTCGTAGTGACGTCGTTGCCCTGAATAGAGAAGAGGCAACGGAAGTGTTTAAGGGTAATCACGAAGATATGCATGATTTATTGAATAAGATGCATGAGGTTGGTATCAAAATTGCCTTAATTACAGATGGCCCAAATGGCGCCTATGCCTCAGATGGTAATAAGCGTTGGAGCATGCCTCTATATCCAGATCCAGCCCCTCCGGTTGATCGTACCGGTGCTGGAGATTCTTTTGCCACAACCTTTACAGCCGCATTAATGAAGGGTGCAGATGTACCTAGTGCGCTACTGTGGGCACCAATAAACTCAATGAATGTTGTTCAGCATCTAGGAGCGCAAGAGGGCTTGTTGTCTGAATCCCAAATTGACTATTATATGCGAAACGCGCCTAGTAATTATCACCCAACAGAAATGTAGACCTAATGTCTAAGTTAATTGCCGATTTACTTGGGGTAGATGTTAGAAATCTACAGTCAATGACTGGTCGGTTGGAGCATATGCTTTTGACTCCTGGTGTTGACGTAAGACTTACTGCAGAAATAATTACTAATACTAGGGAAAAAATCCGTTCGTTAGGGCTGGATCCAGCTGATACTAAACCTGAGGAATTCTATTTTGCTCTGCTTGCTAAAGCTAAGAAATGCGACATATTGCTTCGCGCCAAATTTGATATTAACTCAAAAACTGAAACTTCAGAAGTATCAAAAATAATAGCCCACCAATGTGAAAAGAAGCTCGAGACAAACGTAGTTGCTTGTATAGACAGTAAATCAGTCAGAGCCATTCTTAAATCAGTCCCACCAAAAAAAACTCTAAAAGCATTAAAATTTAGATCTATTGAGTCAGTTCTTAAACGTGAAGACCCTAGGGTTTTGTATTCACTAGCCAAAATTTTAGAAGACAAATCTTGGCATACCCAAGCCCACGCACGCTTAAAACGCTTAAATAGCCGTGATATTCACGAAACTCAGATATCTGTTTTATCTTTTCCTCAGAGTTGGATGGATAAGATGACTAATAAGACTTTTAATAAGGCAGTTGTTAAGATTCCTGAAATTGGTTCCGTAGTTATAATGCCAAATCAGTCTTCTGCTTTGGCTGGGTCGGTTTTACTATTGTCCTCTGTAATCATACAAACTGCTCAGCAAATGTCGATAGAATCTTTACCCTACCGTATGCAATCTTTATCAACCGGAATCGAGAAACTCATTCCTTTAGTAGCAAAAGGTGTCTCTGTTAAATTAGATACTATTCACGGGCTCCAACCTACATGGAGAGCAGTATATAGATTAGTCGCTACTCAGAGCAGAGCTTTGCTACCAGATTTTGAATTCTTAATAGGTGATCTTGACTGGGAAACGACAGAGGTAAAGCTGGCTAGTATAGTTCCGGAAATAGATTTCTGGGTAAATTCTAACTACCTTGGAACAAGTCTTGGTGACATTGTAACCTCCCTACATTTAGTTGATGTGTCTGCTAACTTAACTATGAAGCGCTCTTACATGAATCAAATCAAAGCTCACATGAGGTCTAGTTTGAGTAATGAGTTACAGTTGAGATATTTAAGGCACGAAGTTATGGAGAGATCGATAGTGAATCAGCTCTCGGCTCTGCAAGGGTTAAGAAATGTCTAATTATGCTATAATGCTTATGAATTTATACATACATAAAAAAGGTGAAAAATTATGAAGTATTCAATATGTGTATCAGGAGCAGCCGCCGGTAAATCTGTTGATGAATCATGCGGCTTAGGCTATAAATTAGGTGTAGAAATAGCAAAATCTGGCCATATACTGACTACAGGGGCAACAGTAGGACTACCTCTTTATGCCGCAAAAGGCGCTATGGATAATAATGGTGTAAGCATAGGTTTCAGCCCAGCAGCATCTCTAAGAGAGCATGTTAAGAAATACCGATTACCAATAGGATTTTATACATATGTGAATTTTACAGGGATGCATTATATTGGAAGAGACATTCATCTAGTACAGAGTAGTGATGCGGTTATAACGATAGGGGGCCGTATGGGCTCTTTGCATGAGTTCACTACTGCTATCGAGGCTCATATGCCATGTGGTGTTTTATTGGGGTCTGGAGGGCTTGCTGATGCTATACCAGGAATAATTGAACAGTTAGAGTTACCAGCTGGCAGTATTGTGCTTTTTGATACTGATCCTGTTGCTTTAGTTAAGAAAATTGTCTCTGTATTAGACGAGCAAAACAAAGATATCAAAGTGGATAGCACAAAAGAAGAATGGATGGTAAAGGCTAGTGTATGCGACCCCTTGGCAGGTAAGCATGGTTTTAAGTCCGGGGCTCAACAATCCAACAGGATGGGCTAAGCTGGCGCTCTTGCATATTGTAAAAATTCGCTGGCTCGTATCTGTTATAATTAGTGTTAATGAAATTTAAGTTAAAAAGTGATTTTAAACCTACTGGAGATCAACCAGAGGCAATAAAAAAGCTAGTAAAAGGCCTTAATAAAGGCGTAAAATATCAGACTTTACTTGGTGTTACTGGATCGGGAAAGACTTTTACGGTTGCAAATGTTATAGAGAAAGTTCAAAAACCTACTCTAGTAATTTCTCATAATAAAACACTAGCTGCTCAGCTGTATGAAGAATTTAGAGCCTTTTTCCCAGACAACGCAGTTCATTATTTTGTGAGTTATTTTGATTACTATCAACCAGAAGCTTACGTCCCGAGGAGTGATACATTTATTGAAAAAGACAGTGCTATTAACGAGGAAATAGACCGCATGCGGCACGCGGCCACGGACTCCCTGCTGTCTAGAAAAGATGTGATTATCGTAGCAAGTGTGAGCTGTATTTATGGCATAGGAAGCCCATCTGATTACTCTGATTTATCAGTAACTATTATTGTAGGTGAGCGACGAGTTCGCGATAAGTTTATAAGGCAGCTAACTGATATACAATACGAAAGAAATGATATAGATTTTCATCGCGGGACATTTAGGGTACGCGGTGAAGTATTGGATATTTATCCAGCTGGAGAGGATGTGGCCTATAGAATTGAATTTTTTGGAGATGTTATTGACAGGATATCTAAAATAGATCCATTGACGGGTGAAATATATAATAAGCCAAGCAGGATTACAATTTATCCGAGCTCTCATTACGTTACACCGCAAGATAAGTTGAAACATGCCTTAGTAAAAATAGACGATGAACTACAGGATAGGCTAAAGTTTTTTGAGAAATCGGGTAAATTGCTAGAAGCACAGCGTATAAAACAAAGGACCTCATTTGACTTAGAAATGCTTGAGCAAACCGGATTTGTTAAAGGAATCGAGAATTACAGCAGGTATTTAACTAACCGAGAAGAAGGCGAACAACCAGCAACACTCCTTGATTATTTTCCAGATGATTTCCTGCTTTGTGTAGACGAATCACACATGAGCATGCCTCAGATTAGGGGCATGTATAACGGGGATAGAGCAAGAAAAGAAGTCTTAGTTGATTATGGGTTTAGGTTACCTAGTGCTTTAGATAACAGACCTTTAACGTTTAGCGAATTTGAGAGACATGTAAATCAGGCCATCTATTTAAGTGCAACCCCAGCAGATTATGAGTTATCCAGAAGCGGCGAGCCGATCCAGCAGGTTATTAGACCAACTGGGCTTATTGACCCCAAGATAGATATAAGACCCGTCGAGCATCAAGTAGATGATTTGATAGATGAAATAAGAAAAAAGGTAGAGAAACACCAAAGAGTTCTAGTGACTACTTTGACCAAACGGATGTCTGAGGACCTAACAGATTATCTAAAAGAATTAAATGTCAAAGTAGCATATTTACATAGTGATGTAGATACTTTAGAAAGAACGGATATATTAAGAGACTTGCGTAGTGGTGTTTATGACGTTCTAGTCGGTATTAACTTGTTAAGAGAAGGGTTAGATTTACCGGAAGTAAGTCTAGTTGCGATTTTAGATGCCGATAAAGAAGGATTCCTAAGAAGTGAGCAAGCCCTAGTGCAGACTATCGGAAGGGCTGCAAGGCACATCGATGGTCGAGTGATAATGTACGCTGATGTTATGACTAAGAGTATTAAGGCGGCCGTTTCAGAAACTGATAGAAGAAGAAAAATACAAGTAAAATACAATAAAGACAACGGTATAACGCCAAAAGGTATCATAAAAGCTTTAGGGCAAGGGTTAGAAAGGACTACTACAAAATCTAAAACTGCTCATGAGAGATCTGGACTAAACCTAAAGAAAATCCCTAAAGAAGAATACCCTCATCTTATAAAGGACCTAACTTCACAAATGGAGCTCGCTAGTGCTAACTTAGAGTTTGAGAAAGCGGCAGAACTCAGAGACTTAATACAGGATATAAATGATAAAACCGTATAGCAGTAAATATTGAAATAAAACAGTTTTAATAGATTTTGAGCGTAGTAGTATATAATAAAATTATAAAGTTAACTTAATATGGGTGGGGTAAAAAGGGGCTTCGTTCATGGAATATATACAAAAAAATGCTAGGACAATAATACTATTTGTCATAGTGATAGGTCTAATAACAGCAATCTCTTTTAATGGATCGGACAATTCATCCACGACAACCGAGGAAACAAAAGTCGCAGATACTCAACAAACTGACCAAGACAATACCGGTTCTGATGAGCAAAAAGACAACACCAATACAGATACTAAGGCAGTTGTAAAAATAGATGATGAATTTACGACCAGTGCAGTCAGTGGTGATAACCAAACAGTAATGATCCGCAGGGTAGTAACAAACTATCTTTTAGAATCAAACGATGAAATAAGTCCAGAACAAAGCCTATTTATAGAAACGAAGTTAGTAGATACTTTGCCAAGGAATGATTTAATTTTTGTCGGAGATACAGTTAAGGTTTCAGGTAGCCAATTAAAGTCTACAGTAGAAGCTTCACAAAAACTTACACCAGCCCAGACGGCCTTATGGGCTCAATATCTTTAAAAAAGATACAATTATGACTGGAACAATAGCTCCTCCAAGTCTATAATGTCTGTAGTATGGCTAAACAAATAACACGAGATGAAGTTGCTGCTCTAGCGCGTTTAGCGCAGCTCAACTTATCTAACGAACAATTAGATCATTATAAAAAAGACCTTAATTCAATATTAGGTTATATAGATATTCTTAATACGGTTGATACTACCGGTAAAAAACCAACTTCACAGGTAACAGGACTGGAGAATGTTATGCGGGATGACGTAGTAGAAAAACAACTAGCATCGCCCGAGGAACTTCTAGCTTGTGCTCCAAAACGTAAGGATAATTATATTCAAGTAGAGCGGATGCTATAGCTTATGCCAGCAGTAAAAACCAAAGACTTTTTTGTATGGAAACCGATAAAGCAACTAGTAGCTGACGTAAAAAGCCAAAAACAATCCTGTCTGTCTCAAATAGAACAATCTCTAAAATTAATAGAGGAACTTAATCCAACGTATAAGGCTGTTATATCTACTTGCTCGGACAGGGCAATGCAACGAGCTAAAGAAATGGACGCACAAATAGCAAAAGGTAAAGATGTTGGCATTTTGGCAGGAGTTCCATTCATTGCTAAAGATAATTTTTTAACTTTCGGTGGGGAAACTACTGCAGCGAGCAATATGCTAAAGGGGTTTAGGGCGCCTTATCAATCAACAGCAGTAGAAAAACTAGAAGCTCAAGGAGCAATATGTGTAGCCAAGTCTAATTTAGATGCATTTGCTCATGGTAGCTCGACTGAGAATAGTGATTTCTTTACTACCTTGAATCCTCATGACATCACAAAAGTACCAGGCGGTAGTAGTGGTGGGTCAGCTGCAGCTGTAGCCCTGGGGATGGCGCCTTTTGCCCTAGGAACAGATACCGGTGGTTCAATTAGACTCCCAGCAAGTTATTGCGGAGTAGTCGGGTATAAACCCACCTATGGTCTAGTATCACGAAGCGGAGTGGTAGCAATGGCTAGTAGCACCGACGTAATAGGCCCCCTAACTAGATCAGTAGAGGATACGGGCTTGGTGTTGGAGGCAATGAGTGGGCACGACGTGTTAGACTCTACTTCTATTGAGAGGGAAAAAGCTAGCTATATACCTACCAAAGAGCCGTTAAAAGACAAAAAGATAGGTGTTATAAAAGAGTACTTTGGTTCTGAAATTGACCCTAAGGTTAAAGAAATAATTAAAGAAAACATTGAAACATTAAAATCACAGGGAGCAGTTGTAGAAGAAGTAAGCTTACCTACACTTCCACTGGCTCTAGCTGTTTATTATGTGGTGGTTCCTGCCGAACTTAGCAGTAACTTATCTAGGTACGATGGACAGAGATATGAATATGCCTACCCTAACGCTAAGAGTCTAGACGAAAGTTACTTAGAAAGCAGAACAAGAGGTTTAGGCGATGAAGCAAAAAGAAGAATAATGATTGGCACACACGTTCTGAGCTCCGGTTATTATGATGCTTACTACAAAAAAGCTCAAACTGTAAGAACTGTAATTATTGAGGAATTTGATAAAGCTTTTAATAAGTATGATTTTTTAGTTGGTCCAGTTGCCCCTAATACAGCCTTTAAGATTGGTGAAAACGACGATAACCCACTTGCTATGTATTTAATGGATGTAATGACAGTCGGTACTAATTTAGTTGGCGTTCCGGCAATTAGCATTCCATCAGGCGTGATAGAAGGTATGCCAGTAGGATTTCAGGTTATAGCACCCCAAAGAGCGGATAGCATGCTACTCTCCGTCGCACGAAGTATTGAGGGGATTTTTTCTCATGAGTCCTGAATCAATCGTTGCAATTATTGGTGGCTTTATTGCTCTATCTAGCATAATCGGAGTCATTGCCAGGAAGGCTCCTAAGAAAATTAATAAAGTTAAATATGTTATAAAATGGCGTGACCTTCAGAAGCTATGTGCTCATTCAGAGACATGGTCAGATGCTATATTGAAAGCGGATTCTCTGTTAGACGAAGTGCTCAAAAAACGTCGCAAAACTGGTAGCTCAATGGGTGAAAGACTAGTTGAAGCTCAGCATACCTTTACTAATAACGATGCCGTTTGGGTTTCCCACAAGTTAGCCAATAATATAAGAAAATATGGCGATGATAAAAAACTTAACGAAAAAAATGTTAAAGATTCACTAATAGCTTATAGACAAGCTCTAAGAGATTTAGGGGCGCTAAAATGATAGATTTAGATGAGTATATAGTAGAGGGCTATTATCCAACGATTGGCATTGAGTGTCATGTGCAATTAAAAACAGCATCAAAATTATTTGGCACGGAGAGCAACGATGCCCGAGAAGCTGAGCCTAATACGTTGATTGGTCATATTAGCTACGGGTTACCGGGTGCTTTACCAGTACTAAACAAAGAAGCTGTTCTTCTGGCTTCAAAGGCTGCATTTGCCTTAGGTGCTAAACCGCAAAAATTTTCTAAGTTTGATCGCAAACATTATTTCTATCCAGATTTACCAAAAGGCTACCAAATAACTCAGTTTGATGAGCCAATAATTATAGGTGGAAAAATAGAAGTTGTGCTAGACAATGGAAGCACAAAAGTTATAAATATTACACGCGCACATATAGAAGAAGATGCAGGTAAGTCAACTCACCCTAAGGGTAAAGATTATTCGTTAGTAGATCTTAACCGAGCTGGTACCCCACTATTAGAAATTGTTTCTGAACCGGAAATACATAGCGCAAAAGAAGCTAAAGCCTACGCAAAAGAGTTATGGTTACGTATGAAATATGCTGGAGTAAGTGACGTAAATCTGTTTTACGGCAACATGCGGTTTGATGTTAATGTTAGCGTTTCAAAAGTCCCTAATAAGCTAGGTTCCAGATCAGAAACGAAAAATCTTAACAGTTTTAGAAGTGTGGAGAGGTCTGTAAATTACGAAATCAAAAGGCAGATAAAACTTTTAAACCGTGGTAAGGAAATAGCTCAGGAGACTCGAGGTTGGCAGGACGATTTACAGAAAACAGTGTCTCAAAGAAGTAAGGAAGACGCCAACGACTATAGATACTTTCCCGACCCAGACATACCTCCGATTAGATTAACAGATAAATATATAAGCGACTTAGAAAAAGATTTACCAGTGATGCCTAGTGAGTGGCGCAAAAAAATGGAGAAACTTGGTCTTGATCATTTGCAAACAGAATCTTTGTTGGAATCTAATGTTGAATTTGATTCCGACTTTTTAAGCTTAATAACATCTGTGGACGGAGAGCAATCTAAAGTGTACGCTAAGTGGGTAATAAATATAGAAAGCCCTCTACGTAGAGACAACTCGGAGATAGCCATAAGTGACGTTGATAGATTTGATATATATGAACAGGTCTATAAATTGGTTAGTGAAGATAAGCTCAACTCTAATAATTCTAAATTATTACTAGAAAAGCTTCTATTGCAAAAAGAGGTACCAAAAGAGGTAGAACTATACGCGAAAGAGTGTGGTCTAATCCAGGTATCGGACAGTGGAGAGATTAATAATATCGTAGATAAAGTTATTTCTGAAAATCCAAAAGCAGCAGAAGAAGTTAAAAATGGTGAAACGAAAGTCGTTGGATTTTTAGTTGGTCAAGTTATGAAGAAGAGTATGGGAAAAGCTAATCCTGCATTGGTTCAAAAAATCTTAAAAGATAAGTTAGGCGGGTAGAATATGGCACAAAAAGTAAAAAAAGCTATTATAGCAGCAGCTGGAATGGGCACGCGTTTTTTGCCACAGACAAAAGCTATGCCAAAAGAAATGCTGCCTATAATAGATAAACCTGTTATTCAGCTAGTTGTCGAAGGCCTTGTTGAGGCTGGTGTTGAGGACATTATAATCGTTACTGGTCCTACTAAGCGTGCTATTGAAGACCACTTTGACCGTAGTTTGGAGCTTGAGAATGAATTAATTGAAAAAGGGAAAGTTAAAGAAGCACATAAGATAAAATCTATAGCAGAAATGGCGAACTTTGTATATATTAGGCAGAAAGGAACCCCTAAGGGTAATGCGCGTCCAATTTTGAACGCGGCTCACATGCTGGCTTATGAGCCGTTTTTCTTCTTTTTTGCAGACGACTTTTTTATTGGCGAGAATTCCACGGCAAAACAATTATTAGACGTATACAATAAGACCGGTTCTTCAGTGGTGGCTTTAAGGAAGGTTCCTAAAGAAGACATCAGTAGCTATGGAATTGCTTCAGTAATAGAAAATGTTTCTGATAGAGTATCAAAAATTGATGCGATTGTAGAAAAACCTGAAGTATCGAAGGCTCCTTCGGATTTAGCGGTGGGTAGCGGGTTTATATTGACTCCTAATATTCTGCCAATATTAAGACAAGAAAAAGTAGGACCAGACGGTGAAATCAGAATAAATGACGCCGTTACTGAGTTGTCAAAATCAAAGTCAGTATACGGTTTAGAGGTAGATGGCGAGTATCATGATACTGGCAATCCAGAAGCGTACTTAAAAACTCTCTTGAACGTAACTCTAAAACACAAAAAATACGGTCCTAAAGTAAAATCATATATCAAAGAAATCATCAAAGAATAGTCTAAAAAGTTTATGGCACGAACAGGGCATAAGTTTATGATATACGCGTGGTATAATTAACTTATGGAATCATACAGCGTATTAGTAATCATGTTAAGCGTTACGCTCATTACTTTCTTAGTGATGGCAATTGTCGTTCTCGCTATGGTTATTCAAATTATTAGAAACTTAAAAGAAACTACAAAATCAGCACAGCATGCAGCGGCCCAGGTAGAATATTTTGCTACCAATTTAAAAAAAGCAGGAAAGGCAACTGCTTTTGGGTCAGTAGCAGCACAATTTATAAATGTTTTTAAAAAAGGAAGGAAACAGTAATTATGAAAAAGAAAAGCAATAAAGGACTAGCATTAGGAACAGCTTTTGGTGCAGTCGCTGGTGTAGTTGCTGGTTTACTTTTTGCGCCTAAGAGCGGCAAAGAGACTAGAAAAGACATAAAAGACGAAGCATCTAAGGCTCTAAAAGCCATAGAAGCAGAAAAAGATAAGCTGCACAAGGAACTCGGTGAACTAATTGCTGCGGCCGAAAAAAAGGTTAACGGCACTAAAAGTAAAGTTACCGATAAATCTTCCGAGCTATTAGTGTCTGCAAAGCACGTCCAGAAGTCTTTAGCAGAAGTAGCCAGTGCTGTAAAAAAGGGTCAATCTAAAGATGAAGACCTAGATAAGGCAGTTAAACAAGCAAAAGACGTTAGAGACTCTCTCAAAAAATATCTCAAAAAGTAATATATTTTTATACATTCATTCGTTGAAGAAGCTCTAGCTACGCTATAATTAAGAGATTATGGGTACAAAAAACACAAGAGATATGAAATCTAGTTCTTTTGTGCATTTGCATAATCATACCCACTATAGTCTTCTTGATGGGCTACAAAAAGTGGAGCCTATGATAGACCAGGTCAAAAAAATGGGCATGGAAGCCGTAGCCATTACTGATCACGGGACTATGTCTGGTGTTGTTGAGCTATACAAAACCGCCATAAAAAAAGATGTAAAACCAATACTAGGTATGGAAGCATATGTCTCTGCTCGTAAGCATACTGACAAGGAACCAGGTAAAGACAAAGCGAATTATCACTTAACATTAATTGCCAAAAATAATGTTGGTTACCATAACTTGATGAAGCTAAGCACAATTGCAAACCTTGAAGGCTTTTATTATAAACCTCGTATGGATCATGCTTTATTAGAAGAATATAGTGAAGGGCTGATTGTTTTGTCAGGATGCATTGGTGGTGAGCTAGGAGATGCAATAAGAAATAGACAAGTGGAGAAAGCTATAAAGATAGCAAAATGGTATAAAAAAGTCTTTGGCGAGAATTATTACATAGAATTGCAAGATCATGGACATCCCAAGCATCCAGCAAAATGGGATGAACAGGTACGGGTAAATAAGAAATTATCTAAAATTGCCTCGGATCTAGGAATACAGTGTGTTATTACTTGTGACGCACACTATCTTCACCACGAAGACAAAGAAGCACACGAAATATTATTATGTGTACAAACAGGTTCATTTTTAGACGAAGAATCAAGGATGAGCTTAAGCAATTTTGATTTACATTTAGCCGACCCCAAGGAAATCATTGCTAGATGGGGAGACTCTAACCCAGAAGCTATTAAGAATACGAAAAAAATTGCAGATAGTTGTGAGGTGACACTAGATTTAGGAAGAATATTAATACCGCGGTTTCCTTTGCCAGATAATGTGACGGAAAAAGAGTATCTTATTGAGTCTGTTTATGAGGGGTTATTAGATCGATATGAATTAGAGGGGGAGAAGAATATCAACAAATCAGAACTTTCTGTGAGTGATTTAAAAAAACTTCTCCCAAAAGACGTAGTTACTAGGGCTGAATACGAATTACAGATAATCGGCCAGATGAACTTCAATGGTTATTTTTTAATAGTTGCCGATTTGATTGATTGGGGCAAATCGCAAGGGATAGTTTTTGGTCCTGGGCGTGGAAGCGCAGCTGGTTCGATTATTTCATACGCGCTGAAGATAACCGAACTTGATCCCCTCGAATACGGTTTATTGTTTGAGAGATTTTTAAACCCCGACAGGATTAGTATGCCTGATGTCGATATCGACATTCAAGATTCAAGACGTGATGAAGTAATTCAATATTGTGTTGATAAATACGGCGAAGATAGAGTTTCTAATATCGTTACTTTTGGTAGAATGGCTGCCAGAAATGCTGTTAGAGATGTGGCAAGAGTGTTAAGGGTCCCCTACGGTGATGCTGACAGACTAGCAAAAATGATTCCTCCACCGATACAAGGGCGTCATATACCGCTTGCAAAGTCTATAAAAGACTCTAAGGAACTGTCTAATGAGTACAAAAACAACTCTGTAGCAAAAGAAGTGTTTGACCTTGCAACGAAACTTGAAGGAACTATACGAAGTCATGGTGTGCATGCTGCCGGAGTTGTTATCGCGCCAGACAGTATCGTTAATTATGTGCCTCTCGAGAAGGCTCAAAAAGGTGTCGTTGCTACCCAATACCCCAAGGGCCCAGTTGATGAATTAGGATTGTTAAAAATAGACTTTTTAGGATTATCAAACTTAACTATTATCAATAATGCTTTAAGAATTATAAAAAAAGTTTATAAAACTGAAATTGACATTAATACCCTTAAACTTGATGATTTAAAGACCTATGAAATGTTACAAAAGGGAGACACAACAGGTGTTTTTCAACTTGAATCCTCAGGCATGAAACGCTATCTAAAAGAGCTAAAGCCTACTGAGTTTAACGACATTGTGGCTATGTGTGCTTTGTATAGACCAGGGCCGTTAACAGCAGGCCTAACCGACAGTTTTGTAAAACGAAAGAATGGTGCTGAGAAAATTACTTTTGCACATGACAAGTTTAAGGATGCTCTATCGTCCACCTTCGGTGTTCTTGTTTATCAAGAACAGGTGATGCTTATATCTACGGATGTATGTGGGTTTACTGGTGGCGAGGCTGATACTTTAAGGAAAGCTATCGGTAAAAAAGACAGAAACGTAATGTTAAAAATGAAAAAACTTTTCATCGAGGGCGGCGAAAAGCATAGTGGAGTCCCAAAAGCTGTTATGGAAAAATTCTGGGAAGACCTGATGGGCTTTGCTGATTATGCGTTTAATAAATCTCACTCAGCATGCTACGGCTTAATTGCGTATCAAACAGGCTATTTGAAGGCTAATTTCCCTGACGCTTACATGGCAGCATTAATGACTAGTGATTATGATAATACAGATCGTTTAACTATAGAAATGAGTGAATGCGCACGTATCGGCATATCGGTGTTACCGCCAGACGTAAATGAATCATTTGTAGAGTTCGCTATTGTTCCTGGTAAAGACAAGATTAGGTTTGGGATGAGTGCCATAAAAAATGTTGGAATTGGCGCAGTTGAAGAAATATTGCGGGCTCGTAAAAATGGCCAATTTAAATCATTAGAGGATTTTTTTGACCGAGTTAGTGCCCACGTTGTAAGTCGAAAGACAATGGAAAGCTTAATAAAAACAGGAGCTTTTGATAGATTTGAGAGCAGATCTCTGTTAATGAATAATATAGATTTGCTGATAGCTTATTCACATAAAAAACAAAAAGAGAAGGATAGTGGACAGACCGATTTATTCGGCGATTCTTCGTCTACAAACCACACTGTTACAGCAATTACTCTAGGCCCGGAGGATACTCACTATCAGGAGAATGACTACCTGCAATGGGAGAGAGACTTGATGGGTTTATACTTATCAGATCATCCATTAGAGATATTCAGAGATTTATTAGCAGAAAAAACCCATAGTATTTCAGAAATAACTCAAAAGCACGACGGAAGTAAGGCCTATATTGGAGGTATCGTTAATGGAGTTAGAGTTATCCAGACAAAAAAAGGTGACTCAATGGCCTTTGTACAAATGAGCGATCTTGATGGCGATATTGAACTGCTTCTATTCCCTAAGGTTTATTCAGACACCTCCTGGTTGTGGAAGACTGATAAGATTGTGTTTGTTGAGGGCACAGTTGACGCCAAAGACAGATCAGGACAACTTAGTGATGAAATTAAAGTAAGGGTTTCCAAAGCGCATGAGTTAACTAGAGAAGAAGCTAAAACATATAAAAAGCGTGACAAGACCATCACAGGTATGAAGACTTCCACTAAAGATACAGATCAAAAAAAGGCGAAAAGTAAAAGAGTATACATCAGAGTGTCGTCTACTGATGATTCCGAAAACTTGATATTGCTAAAACAATTGCTAAATTCCAATGCTGGAGATAGTGAGGTAGTGCTGGTTGTTGGCCCTGCAGAGGATAAACAAATCATTAGAGTTCCAGAGCGAATTAGTTCATCTAATGAGAGTATTGACCAGCTAGTATCATTGTTCGGCCCAGATAATATCAAAATAGCTTAGCTGTATATTTTAGAGAATAACGCCTGAACTTTGGCTTAGGTATACTGCAACAGCAAGAATAATAATCACTAGAAGATCAAAAGCGGGATGATGTGTTACGAAGGTTTCTCCCTCGATTACAAACTTTTTAACAGCTAAGAAATGTTTGAAAATCCACGCTATTGACAGGAGGATGCCAACTCCGCTTATAGCTAGAGCGCTCCAGGCCGCTTTTCCATTAGTTAGTTGCTGAAGGAGGGTTATTCGTTCTGATTTAACTTCAGTAGGTACTGGACTATCGGAATTAATCGCTTTATTTTCAACAACCAGGGTATCTTGCTTTATTGTTTCTGGTGGTACCGGGGTTTGTGATTCAATTGGAGGGGGAACAGCAGTTTCAGAGGCTTGAACACTTGGTGCAGGCGGTTGAGAAACAGTTTGTTGGACTACGGGAGGTGGAATAGGAGCTGGTGTGGCCGGATATGGTTTACCGTACATCGCTACAACTAAAGTTTCCTCTCCTGAACCAACGTAATTTGGACTATTTAAAAACCCAAATCCTACTTCTACGAAGGCAGTGTCTAGAAGATTCGCACGGTGGGT
>CAYVHE010000003.1:0-34222 GCA_964451085.1 uncultured Candidatus Saccharibacteria bacterium
TTTATATACACGTGAAGCACCTGATACTGACGAATTAGAATATTTTAATCCCTGTGATAGGAGGAGTTACTATGATGACGAAGACTACTATCGGAGAGATGAAGTAAGGGCTAGAAATACCAATAGTCTACGTGCCTTTGGCCTTGAGTCTATGGCCGATAAAGATGATAAAGAGGTGCAGAATGAAATCGATATTAAACGAGAAGAAGAATTATTACTCAAACGGCAGCATGAAGCTTCAGATCTGAAGTTTGGATTATCTGCTTTATTTGGGCTACTAGAGGACTGTAGGGACAGAAGAATGCCCCTTGATTCAATTACTGAATTAGCCAAGCAAGCACGCGACTCTTGGACAGAGATGGCAGACGAGCTCGGAAAGACTCGAACACTTGATGGTTTCAGCGATAAGCAAGTCATAGAGCTCACTTTGAACTATATTCGCGAAAAAAATTCCTGAATCGCTTATCAGAAACGCTTTGTAGCTAGTTTTTAATCATACTACAGCTAATCAATACTGACACATACCTGCATTAATATTGTAATGGTCCTTCTCACCCTGCAAACCAAAACGCATAGTGAGTTTAGTTTGTCTTTAGGGTTTTTGGATGACGGAGTAGGTAATGCCTGTTACTGGTTTTTTGTCGGTTCCAGCTGACAGGACGTATGAGAATTGCAGATTACCTTTGGTATACATTGCGCTGACCGTTTCTGAAGTGCTAAAATCTGTGCCTTTCGTCCAGCCCGACAGGTTGGATTTGAAAAAATTATTTACAGTTTCTAGGCTGTCGGTTGAGTTAGTAGTTAAGACCCAACCTATGCCGTCTGGGGATTCGCTGCGAATATTTCCTAGAATTTCTTGTCCACCGTATAGAGGTATTTCGGATGGAAAATCAGCAGAAACAGTTTTCTTACTGTCATAGGTACCGGTTTGACCTTGGTCGTTCTTAAAGGTTATTGAGCTGCCGTCGTTATTTATATCAACCTTAGTGTCTGATTGTGAATTTATAGCATTTTCTATTATCTTACTTGATATGGTCGTAGCTGCTTTATCTCTGGTGCTGTTAACAATTGCGCCACCAATTAATATTAGTACTACAGCAACAATAATTATCGCGACCTTATTGTCTTTATTGAAATATGAAGCTAGTGATTTATTTGAGTTTTTGCTTGTTTCTGGACCCTTTTGGGTATTATTGTCATTGCTCATCTATTTAAACTCCCCTATTTTATGGATTACTACATTAAACCTATACATTTACAATAACAGAAATGTAGATCAATTGTAAGCAATAGCATAGTTATAAAATTATTTAATTTTTCAAAAGAGATGCTGTTTGACGGGCCATTTCCCCTGCCTCATCTGACGGTATTACAAAAAGTGTAACAGGAGAGTCGCGTTTGCTTATAATAGCTCGCTCTGAGTCTATTTTGCTGTTGAACTCAGTGTCTATATCAAGACCAAGATGAGCTAGAGGTTTACAGATTCGATCTCGCAAAATAGCAGAGCGTTCACCAACCGTAGCTGTAAAAACAATGGCATCTAGGCCACCCAATATAGCAATGTATGCGCCAATGTATGATTGGATACGGTAAACCATTGAGCTTAAAGCTAATTTAGCGTTTTGGTCGCCATTTTTCTCTGTTTCTAATAGCTCTCTGATGTCGTTTGAGCTTTGGCTTAATCCTAATAACCCAGAGTGGTTATTGAGGTAATCGGTGAGTTGATGATCATCAAAATTTAGACGCTTTTTTAGTTCAATAGCAGCCTCTACATCTATATTGCCGGCTCTGGTTGCCATAACCAAGCCTTCTAAAGGTGAATATCCCATGGATGTTTCGATACTTTTCCAATCCTTGATGGCCGTAATTGATGCGCCCGAGCCCAAGTGACAGACAATGACTCTTGAGTAATCAATATTTAGCTCATCTCTTAGTGTATGGACAATAGATTTTACAGATATACCGTGGTAACCGAATCTGTAAATATCAAAATTATGGGCATCTTCCCTTGAAATGGCGTAATTACGGGCTTCGTGCGATAAAGTTTTATGAAATTCTGAATCAGAAATCATATATGCTGGCACACCTGGAAGATGCTTATAAACTTGATCTATTTGCTCTATAGCAATACCGATATGAAGGGGTGCTTTATCTATATTGTGTTTTAGGTATTGGTATAACTCGTCGTCTATTTTGGCGTGTTTCATATGTCGTCTACCTGGTGCTACCAGCCTAATACCTATACCATTTATTGAGGAGCTTTCTACGGAAAATTCAGACCCGCAGAGCTTTAAAAAATGGGCCAAAGAATCATTAAAGTCATCCTCGAATATACTTTTGCTTTGGGTGTCTTCGTTTGTAGTACTTGTTAGCTTAAACCTATGCCCATCATGTTCGTAGTACCCACTAACAAGCAGATTGCCCTCTTCATAAAGTGCATACTCGCGTGAGCTACTGCCAGGATTTAATACTAAGACTGTTGTTTCCATCGCCAATTCCTAACCTCTTCCATATCTATACCGTGACGCTGAATGTAATTTCTGTGCTCGATTAGTTTCTTCTGCATGTCTTCTTTAAGCTTTTGTCCTTCGTCGCCTAGGTTTGGCACCCTATGCACCACGTCCATAACAAGATCAAATCTATCCAAGCGGTTAAGTACAGTCATATCAAAAGCTGTAGTTATTGTGCCTTCTTCTACGTAACCTCGGACGTGTAGTTGCTGATTGCGCCTCTTGTAGGTCAATCTATGAATTAGCCAAGGGTAACCATGGAAGGCAAAAATTATCGGTTTGTCTTTAGTGAACAAATCGTCATATTCGTTTTCACTTAAGCCATGGGGATGATCGTCATCATCTTGTAGCCGCATTAAATCAACGACATTTATGTAACGAATTTTCAGATTTGGTAATCTTTCCCGCAGAATAGAAACTGCGGCTAAGGTCTCAAGTGCAGGCACATCGCCAGCGCTAGCAATTACTACATCTGGCTCTCCCTCGCCGTCATTAGAGGCCCAGTTCCACTTCCCTACCCCTGCCGCGCTATGAGTGATAGCATCTTCCATATTCAGCCACTGTAAACTATCGTGTTTGTCACAAATAATTAGGTTTATGTAATTTCTGCTACGCAGGGCATGGTCAGTCACTGACAAAAGAGTGTTGGCGTCAGGCGGCAAATAAACCCGGGCTGTCTTGGCTTTTTTATTAACTAGGTGGTCAATAAATCCTGGGTCTTGGTGTGTAAACCCGTTATGGTCTTGGCGCCAAACGTGAGAAGTCAATAAGTAATTTAGTGAGGCAATTTCATCTCTCCAAGGAAGTTCGGAAGACATTTTTAGCCATTTAGCGTGCTGATTTACCATAGAATCAATAATGCGAATAAAAGCTTCATAGCTATGGAATAACCCATGCCTACCTGTTAGTAGATAACCCTCAAACCAACCCTCTACTTGGTGTTCACTTAGCATAGAATCTAGAACCATTCCCTCTGGGCTCAAAAATTCATCAGCTTCAGCTGTGCGCGCATTCCATTGTCGGTTTGTGACTTCAAAAACGGAGTCAAACTTGTTAGAAACTGTCTCATCGGGGCTAAAGATACGGAAATTTCGATGTTTGTAGTTAAGTTTGGTAATGTCGCGCAAGAATTCTCCTGAAACGTGTGTATTGCTAACTATAGCTCCTCCGGGCTGTGGAATATCTACGGCATACTCACGAAAATCTGGCATGTGCAGCTCTCTTATTAAGCTACCACCATTGGCATGCTTATTGTCCCCCATACGTTTACCATGTCTGGGGATAAGTTCCAAGAGTTCTGGTATAAGCTTACCGCTAGAATCAAACAATTCTTCCGGTCTGTAGCTTTTCATCCAATCTTCAAGTAATTTAATATTTTCAAGATGTTCATCGTCGACAGGGATTGGCACCTGATGAGAACGGAAATTTCCTTCTATTTTTTTGCCATCAACAAATTTTGGACCAGTCCAACCTTTTGGACTTGTTAAGATAATCATTGGCCAACGTGGTCTTGATGCGTCATTATTTTCTCGAGCATTTGACTGTATTCTCCTGATATCTTCAATTGCTCTATCCATTTGAGCAGCCATTAAGCGGTGCATCGCCATTGGGTCGTCGCCTTCAACAAATAACGGCGTATAGCCATAGCCTTTGAATAATTGTTCTAGTTCTTCTCGTTCAATTCTTGCAAGTACTGTAGGGTTACTGATTTTATATCCATTTAAGTGTAGGATCGGCAAAACAGCACCGTCTGTAATTGGATTTATAAATTTGTTGGAGTGCCAAGCTGTTGCCAGTGGTCCTGTTTCGGCCTCACCATCACCAACAACACATGCAACTAGTAGATCGGGGTTATCAAACACAGCACCAAATGCATGACTGAGAGAATACCCTAACTCTCCACCTTCATGCATAGACCCGGGTATGTGCGGCGAAACGTGGCTGGGTAGCCCACCAGGATAAGAAAATATCTTAAATAATTTCTGTAATCCAGTTTCGTCCTGAGTTATTTCGGGGTAATGGTCAGTAAACGACCCTTCTAAATAAGTGTTACCAACTAGCGCAGGTCCGCCGTGTCCTGGGCCTGATATATATAAGGTGTTGGTGTCGTATTTCTTGATAATCCTGTTTAGGTGGACATATATAAAGTTCTGCCCTGGTGTTGTGCCCCAGTGCCCTAACAAGACATTCTTGATATGCGCGCGGCTTAAGGGCTCTTTTAGCAGCGGGTTATCACGAAGATATATTTGACCTACTGAAACATAATTGGCAGCCCGCCAGTATGCATCAATATTTTTTAACATGTCATCCGATAAGGAATCCATTTTGCCCCCCGATTTTTTTATTCTTATGCCTATATAGTAACACTAATTTCTAAACATATTCCAATCCGTTTTCAGCTATAGTGTGTATACTGGAAATTCTTTGTTTTTAAGAGTTAATATAGCTCTTAATTTTTTGAATGGTTTTTTCTATAGAATCGTCTGACGTGTCGAATATTTTAAAATCTGAGTAAAATCCATTCTCTCTAAAGTATTTTTGACCTGTTTTTACTGCCTTAGAGCCCATTCTAACTTCTTTAGTTCTACCTTTGTCCCGTTTTATATTTTCTTCCACGCTCGGTAAAAGTAGTATTTTATTACTAAATTCAATAAATTTATCGATTTCTGTCCGCGATGATTTTTCCATATAGCCATTAACAATCACCAAATATCCCTGCATAGCAAAATTTTTAGCCAGCTGACCTACGTTAGTACCAAGTAGCTTCCATTGCGCAGCTCCGGCGGATTTGGGACCATAAATAAATCCCGTAACTATGAAGTGTTTAACCAAATCTACGTCTATATGAACGCATTTTTCATATTGTTTTGCTAGTTTTTCGGCTACAGTTGTCTTTCCGGCGCCTGAAGGTCCAGTTATTGCGATAATTTTGGTTTTATATAACATCCTTTATCCTTCTGTATAAGTATACATGAACGAATTAAAAAATAACATATCGGTAAAACTACCCAGCGATTGTTAGAAGTCGGATATTTCTTCGGGTAAAAATCCCTTTGGATGCTTAAAATCAGCTTGCCATTTTGTACCTTTGCCGTAGCCTAGGTCTTTCATTAAGGCAGTTGGCGCATTTCTTAAATGAAGCGGTACCTGTAAGTTATTATACTGTTTTGCCGTTGATAGAGCTTTCTGCATTGCATCCGCAACAACACGTGATTTCTCGCATTTAGCCAAAACGGTAGCGCAATGAAATAAATTGTATTGGCATTCTGGCATTCCCAGCCTTTCTACGGCTAAGAAGGTAGATACTGCAATATTTAAAGCCGCCGAAGCCGCTAATCCGACATCTTCACTGGCAAATATCACCATTCTTCGGGCTAAAAATTTCGGGTCTTCACCAGCCTCAAGCATTCTCGCTAAATAATACAGCGCTGCGCTTGCATCACTACCACGCATACTTTTAATAAAGGCCGAGACAAGATTGTAATGTGATTCTCCGGACTTGTCGTACATAGGAACTTTTTGCTGTGCCGCGCTTATGACAGTTTCTGGAGTTATTTTGTCTTTGGCTAGTTGGAGTGCTAGTTCTAAATTGCCAAGAGCAACCCGCGCGTCGCCACCTGATAATTCTGCTAACATTTCAATGCTAGCCTTAGGCAATTTGGCCGTAAGTATGCCCTCTGATTTGGCGGCCTTTTTGATAATCTTAATAATCTCTGCTTTACTCAAGGGTTTCAAAACAAGTACGCGACTACGGCTTAAAAGAGCGTTTATAATCTCAAAACTTGGATTCTCGGTAGTCGCACCAATTAATACGATAGTGCCGTTTTCTACGTGTGGCAAAAAAGCATCCTGCTGAGTTTTGTTGAACCGATGTATCTCATCAACAAATAGAATGGTGCGCATTGCAAGGCGGTCATTTTGCCCTGCCCTTTTAATAACGGCTTTAATGTCGGCAATCCCAGACGTCACAGCACTCAGTTCTATAAAATCTGCCTCTGTTTCCTGTGCAATAATACGGGCCAGAGTAGTTTTGCCGCTACCAGGAGGTCCCCACAAGATAAGGCTGGTTGGTTGTTTGTTGCTGATAATTTTCTCAATTATCTCGCCTTTTTTAAGCAAGTGTTCCTGCCCCACCACATCCTTTAGTCTGTTTGGTCGCATTCTAGCAGCCAAAGGTTTTGAAGTCCCCATGCTCTTAGTATACGACGTTTCGTTAGTTTCGCATCACCTCGAAGCAAATAAACAGTAAAATAATAAAGTTGAATTACAGCAAATAATGTGAGAAAATATTTTTCTAATGACAGAGATAATCGCATCAGAACAAAATGAGTTTTTTAGAGATTCGCTTGAGTCTATGCCTTCGAGTATTGACGGTGACCCTTTCTTAGGTATTATTGCTGGTATTCATCCTACTAAACTTGAACAGGAAATGTGGAGCACAAAAGGAAATTTCGAAAACTTAGCTGGTTTACTTATAGATAGAGGCTTCACCGAAGAACAGCTAGAAGCATTTTTTTCAAGTGATGAGGCTGCGTCTCTATATTCCGAAGACAAAACAGATCCGCCATTGGTTGCGGAAATGTCAAAAGGCATAAGAGATTTATATGAGCAAATAGCGGCTTTTGCAAAGCAGCAATTAACCGAACACGACATAGCTGTAGGTGTAGAAGAAAGAAGAGATAAGTTGGGCCGTTTCTCGAAAGTAGCCACATGGGTTGCTGGCTTTGCTTTGGGGGCCTCAATTTCTTTTGGGATAACGCAATCTATGAACGCTATTACAGCTGGTGAATTTAGTAATGTGGAGAACGTGGTGGCTGAAGCGGGCCTATTATTGGGTGTTGATGGTGCAATTTTATTTGGAACAGTGTATGCAGCCGATGTAATTAGCAGACGCAGAGCTCACAATAAAGCTGCAGAGTTAACTGAAACTCCGAATACTAGATATAATAATCAATTATTGGACTTTTCATAAGTAAGGCTCTTTAAGTAATTCTCAGTCTCTGAGGGGTTTTTTAGGACTACAACTGGTGTATCACTAAATTTTTCGAGTGCAGCTGTTATTTTACTGTGGGACTTACCTTTAAATCGCCAGACGTATTTTAAGAACTCCCAATCTACTTTTTCCACCCAATCATCAGGCATCTCCAGTCGCTTTTTATTATTAAATTGCCAGCGTCTCTTAATAACGCGGTACATTGTAAGCCAGCGGGGATAATCAAAAAATATAATCAAGTCAGCTCTTTTGAAGCGTTGTTCAAACGTTGAACTATAATTTCCGTCCATAATCCATTTTGGTTTTTTAATGATTACTTCTGCTTTTTTAATCCAGACCTCTTTATCGTCATAATATCCGTACTTAAGTTGGTGATAATAGTAGTCTAAGTGTTCTATAGGCAATCCTGTAATAGCTTTCATCTGGAAAGCTACTGTTGTTTTTCCTGAACCTGGGCAGCCTACAATAGCAATACGTTTCATGGACCAATGTTAGCACAGATGTTAAATTTAATAGACAGTAGTTTGATGTTAAACTATCAAGAATGCATAGAAGTACTTATGGGTCCTATAGCTCCAGAAAATCAAAAAAGAGTCACAGGTTTGAACTTGTTTTTGCCTTAGTCGTTTTAGCTTTTTCAGCTTTCTTTATTGCCTTGTTTTTAAGGTCGTCCGGAACTGAAGCACCGGTTTCTGAGCCTGCAAAGCAAATATCGTTCGATGATAGTTTCAGTAATGCAGAAAAACAATCGGTGTTGAAATCAGTTAAAGATCGTAATATACCTGTAGATACTGATATCACGGCGCATATCAATACGACTCAGACCCCTATAAATATAGGTTTGGTGCAAGAGGTATTGGTGCCTGTGACGAGTGTGTATTCTGGACAGCAACAAGTGATTAAAACCAAAATTACTAACTTTAATATTTCGGTATGGCATGAGCTAGACACTACAGTCTCTCAAGCCTTGGCCGGATATTTTGGTATTGGTGCGGAATCTTTGGGGGTTCTTGAATCACTAGATTCTCTGAAGGATGGAGATGTTGCCTTCGTCCCAGTAAATTTACTATCTTCCCACGTCAAATTATTATCACTCGATGATTCTTATTATCTTGATTCTTACAACTCTGGGGCTGTGTTCCGTGAAGTTGTTTTTACTGGCAAAAATCTCAATAGCTTAAACGCCATAAAACTCAATAATCTACCCACCAAGGCTACTGTTTTTAAAGTCAATCAGACTGGTGTTACGGCTCTAACTAGAGGTATGATGCTAAAGTTGAATACCCTGAATGACCCGCTATATTTTAGCCAAAAGATAGCTCCGTTTTTGAAAGATGCCGATATTACACATGTCTCTAATGAAGTGTCTTTTAAGGATGGCTGTGCATATAGTACTTCAGCCTTCTGTTCGGACCCCCGCTTCATAGAAACCCTAAAAGACAGTGGTGTAAATTTAGTAGAGTTAGCCGGAAATCATAATAACGATACAGGCAGGCAAAATAACAAAGATACGATAGATTTATACCATAGCCTGGGATGGCAGACGATTGGCGGAGGTTTAAATACAGAGGAAGCCGCAAAGTATTACGTTGCAGATATTAAACAGTCCAAGGTCGCTTTTTTGTCTTACAATTTTGCAGATTCCCCGAATGGTGTTGCGATTGCCACAAAAGATTCACCTGGAGCCAATAGTTTTGATTTCTCTAGAATAGAAACAGATATAGCTAATGCTAAAAAAGAAGCAGATTTTGTAATTGTTGATGTCCAATATTGGGAGTGTTATTCGTACCCAGACGGCTTTGTGGAGTTTCCGATTTGCGATAAACCAATTGGCGCGCAGGAAGAGAATTTCAAGAAACTAGTAGACCTTGGCGCCGATATGGTGGTTGGGGCTCAGGCTCATCAGCCTCAGACTTACGAAATATATAAGGGCAAACCAATATACTACGGACTTGGTAATTTGTACTTTGATCAAATTCAATGGCCCGGTACCGAACGAGGCATAATTTTAAGCCATTATTTCAATGCCGGGAAATTATTGCAAACCAGGCTGTCCCCTACTGTTTTTGGCAAGGAACTGCAGACGCATTTAATGGCCAACGATGATGCGGAAAACCTTCTTTCTCGTCTTCAGCTGGCCCGTTAAAAGTTTAAAGCTTTTATTTTTCCCAATCTTTTATTACAATTCTTTTTCTGGATTTTTTGATAACTAGTTTTTGTCTTTCTCTTAAACCCAGCTCGTCAACAATGTCGGCTGGTATTACTATAGCCAATGACCTTTTACCTACTCTAGTGATCTTTCTTGTATAGCTTTTCATAAAGTTTTCCTTATTTTAAAATATTCATGATATTTCCTTTGTTACGTAGCATGCTACGTAACAACCTATCTGTTAAAAGTGTATCATAAAAATCATATACTCATATTATTTAGATAGCCAGCTAATAATTCTGCCCCTCTGGCGTTAAATAAATACATGCCGTTAGATATGAAGTAGGAGATAGCACTAGTATTTATTGAACTAGCAGATTCTGTAACTGGTCTTGAGATGTATGCTCTGGGCATATTTTTAAATAATTTGTGACCTGTCGGGAAATGTGAAAAACTTCTAGTTTCCTGTCCCTTATCGTCAAAACTCATATTTCTGTAGGCAAGAGGAATTTCGTGTATCTCGGCATATTTTGCTACGCATATCGATGCAAAATGAGCAAAAGCAGATACAACCTTTTGGGGGTTATTCACTCTATTTTGGGCTTCATCGTAACTTTCTCCAGACATCTCTGCAACAAAAATGGTTGCAAAACTTAATAGCGATTCTAGTCTATACATAATATTGTCATCACTGTAGTTTAACAACTCAGGCTTAATGATCTTTTTTTTAATCTCTACATTGTCCCAGTCAATACCGTAGGCCGGGTCGTAGGGAGCATAAAAATCTAAAACTGGTAATTTATCAATTTTCCTGAAAGACATCTTTCTCGTTTTGGGTGCTTTCCATTCCGGTGGCTGAAAGTTGGCGTTTTTAGATTTTGCTAAATGTAATAAGAGAGTACGTATTCCTGTTCCATTCGGGTCTAAAGCGCATGTATCTACAATTGCCGTGTGGCCAAGCGTTTCCAATTTTGTATTTTTGGTGACAAACATAGCATCCTCGGCTATGGCTGTGTGCAAATCATCTACAGCAAAGCCGATAGATTCTGCCTCTCCTAGTTCTCGCTGTAAAAGGTACGATTTTAAAAAACCACAGTCTATCGCGGGGTCCGTGCTATTAATCTCCCACGTCGAAACTGGTTTTAAGTCAGTCATTACCATTATGATAATGTTTTTGGTTATTATTTGCTAATAAATAATATGACAAACAATAATTACGTCCAATTTGTGGTACATTTATATGTATTGGAGATAAATTTTAATGAGAGATAGAATTAAAGACAAAATTGAATCTAAGAAAAATATGTCGCATTCCGCAAAGCTAAACTGGATTAGGGCGGCCGTACTAGGTGCAAACGACGGGATAGTATCCATCGCTGGTTTGTTGGCTGGAGTTTCCGGCGCTACAACTGACAGACAGACAATTCTAGTTGCCGGTGTTGCTGGTATTTTAGCGGGAGCATTGTCTATGGCAGCTGGCGAGTATGTGTCTGTTAGCACACAACGTGATGCCGAGATAGAGCATATTAAGAAAAATCAAAAAGTTGAGCATGACGATGATGAATTTACCAATCCTTGGGACGCGGCCCTGGCCTCGTCTTTGTCGTTTTTTGCTGGGGCTATGATTCCGATGACTGCCATTTTGGTGTCTTCCACTAGCACAAGACTAGTTACATTATTCGTATCAGTACCGTTTGCCTTAACTCTTAATGGCTACTTAAGCGCTAAGGTAACCAAGGCATCAACCAGGAAAGCTATTATCAGAATGATAATTGGTGGGCTGATTGCAATGATAGGAACATACCTAGCAGGTAGACTCTTTTCAATAAACGTATAAATTTTCTGTTATCTTTCACTTAGTTTCAGAATAAATATCTGCTGCCTCGTGTTACGATAAATACATTAGAGGTTTACACCTAGGAGGATTCATGGGTAAAGAAAAAAAAGTTATAGCAACAATGAAAAATGCTGTAAAAATTTACGGTAAAGGTGACACAGAAATTCATGCTCTAAGTGGTGTAAACGTTGATGTTATGAGTGGCGAGTTTACCGCGATTATGGGTCCTTCTGGATCTGGAAAATCTACTTTATTGCAATGTCTGGCTGGTTTGGACACTCTAACTAGCGGAGAAGTAAAGATTTCTGGTAAAAGCTTGTCAAATATTAAGGACAAGACCCTGACAATGTTAAGGCGAGTGAATGTTGGTTTTATTTTTCAAGCCTTTAACCTAGTCCCTACCCTAAATGCTAGTGAAAATATTCTGCTGCCCTTAACAATTGCGAAAAAATCTGTAGATAAAGATTGGTATGATAAGGTTGTTTCAATACTTCGTATCGAGAAACGCTTAAATCATACGCCTACAGAACTATCTGGTGGACAACAACAACGAGTGGCGGCGGCACGCGCACTCGTATCCAAACCTAAAGTGATTTTTGCGGACGAGCCTAGCGGTAACCTTGACTCTAAATCAGGGACAGAACTACTTGGTTTTATGCGTAAAGCAGTTGATGACTTTAACCAAGCAATAGTAATGGTAACCCATGACCCCAATGCTGCAAGTTTTGCGGATAGAGTAATATTTTTAGATGATGGCAAAATAGTTGATGAAATGAAAACTCCTACTACAGTCAAGATTTTGGATAGACTTAAAAAATTAGGACATTAAGGAGAGCAAGTTTATATGCTTAAAATAGCGCTCAAAAGCCTGTTAGGCCATAAACTGAGGATGCTTCTTACGATGACGTCTATTGTAATTGGTGTTAGTTTCGTAGCTGGCACGTATGTTTTCACTGATAGCATGAGAAGTACTTTTGATGGGATTTTTGATCAAGTATATTCTTCTATTGACCTGACTGTTCGGCCAAAATCAGACAGTAGCGGCCTAGGCGCACCGACTAGCTCATCTACTCTGCCTCAAGAATTATTAGAAAAGATTAAAGCCATTGAAGGTATTAAGGTTATAGAACCGGAAATCATTGGTAATGCTCATATCATAGATAAAGATAATAATGTTGTAGGTAGTCAAGGAGCTCCTTCTAGGGGTTTTTCTTGGATTAGTACTAAATCCCTTAACCCATTAATAATTAAGGACGGCGACGGTAGACCCCCACAAAAAGCCGGGGAAGTCGTGATAGATACCAACACTGCAGAAACACAAAACGTGCACATTGGCGATAAGGTTAGGATTCTAACAAACTTCCCAGTAGAAGATTTTACTATAGTTGGACTTTCATCATTCGGGGAGGCCAAAACTCTAGCCGGCGCAACAATAACAGCTTTTTCTTATCAGGAAGCCCAAAGATTATTTGGGATTACAGATGGGTTCTCGCAGGTAAGCATGAAAGCTATAGATGGTGTCTCTCCAGACCAGCTTAAAGAAAAAGTTGATAAGATTTTACCTTCAAGTGTAGAGTCTGTTACAGGTGATCAACAACGACAAGAATCAACAGATAAGCTTAATCAAGGACTAGGTTTTATAACAACTGCACTATTGGCTTTTGCAGGCGTATCAGTATTTGTAGGCTCTTTTATAATACAAAATACTTTTAGAATAATTGTAGCTCAAAGGTCTAAAGAATTAGCTTTGTTTAGAGCAGTTGGTGCTACCCGAAAACAGGTTGTTAAGATGGTTGTTTATGAGGCAATGATTATAGCTGCATTTTCATCAGCTATTGGAATAGTTGTAGGAGTTGGAATCTCTTACGCATTGAGAGGCATAAGTAACGCCTTGGGCTTTGGTTTGCCAACTGGTAGTCTTACTCTACAGCCTAGAACAATAGCAGTGGCTTTTAGTGTCGGTATAGTAATAACAGCTCTGTCGGCATTACTCCCAGCTATTAAAGCCTCCAGGGTGTCGCCCGTTGAGGCTATGAACGACAACGAACAAGTAGCCACGCAAAAGTCATTAAAGAATAGATCACTAATAGGAGCTGTAGTTAGTGCACTGGGTGTAGCCTTAATTATAGTTGGACTACTTGTTCATATATCAAACGCAGTAGCATACGTCGGTGTTGGTGCTGCGGTTGTTTTTCTTGGAGTTTCTATAGCAGCGCCGTTATTTACAAGCCCACTAGCGAATTTAATGGGGTTCTTTATCTTAAAAAGATATGGTGTAATTGGCAGAATTGCGAGGGAGAATACCAAGAAAACGCCCAGGCGTACAGCTTCAACAGCTGCTGCCTTAATGATAGGTGTATCCTTGGTGGTTTTTGTATCAATCTTTGCTTCATCCGTCAAGCTTACGGTAAACCAAGTTATTGCAGATTACTTCCCTGGTGATTTAACCGTTATTTCTAAATTGTCCCAAACTAACCCTATTGGTGCGACTTTCCCTGGAGCTGTGGTTGACGAAATCGCTGCACTGCCAGAGGTGGACTTAATTTCAAGAATAAAATATGATTTTGCTTCGGTTGAAGGTAAAAAACAGATAATTGCAGCTATTGAGCCAGCTAGTTTTAATAAAGTGATAACAATTCACCCGTTAGATGACTCCTATGACAAGCTAGGGCTTAATGACGTTTATGTAAAAGATGACGTGCTAGAGAAGTTAGACAAGAATATTGGTGATAGTATAGAGTTTGAATTTGCTAAGACTGGCGTTAAAAAGATTACTGTCACAGGAACTTTTAAAGATACCTTTGATTCACCATATATGATTTCTGAGCAGACTTATTTTGAGAATTATGATAACACACAGGATCTATATGCGGTAGCAAACATAGATAAATCCATAGACTTTCAAAAAGGTAAAGAAGCCGTCAATAAAGTCTTAGAGAGATATCCAATTGTTCAGTCGCAGGATAAAGACGAACTGGTAGCCCAAACTAGGCAGCAAATTGACCAATTACTTGGTTTAATGGGAGCCTTACTGGGCTTTGCAGTTATTATTGCTGTACTGGGTATAACCAACACTCTAACCTTATCGGTAACTGAGAGAACAAGAGAAATTGGCATGCTTAGGGCTATTGGTATGACAAGAGCACAAGTACGAAAAATGATTCGTGCTGAAGCCATAATTATCGCAGTATTTGGTGCAATATTAGGTGTGATAACGGGCGCTTTCTTCGGGTGGGTAATTATACGGGCATTAAGAGAAACTGGTTTTACCTCGTTCTCTATTCCTACTCTTCAAGTTACGGTTTATTTAATAGTATCGGCGTTTGCAGGGGTATTCGCTGCAATATTCCCCTCCTATAAGGCTTCAAAAATGAATATCTTAGATGCAATAAACTACGAGTAGGTAGACTTTATTTTGATTTTTTAGCTTTGTGAATATCGGAATGGTTTAGTCCATAAAAATGGGCTACTTCATGCCAGACGGTTTCATAAACTTGTTTTTTTAAGCTAACTAGATCCGAGAACATTGTTGCCATGGGAGAATAAAATATTGTAATAACATCTGGAAGAACAGAATATGTTGCTCCACTCCGCTGTGTTAGAGGCACCCCTTCATATAAACCAAACAAAGCATCGCAGTCTCTTAATCCTAGTTTTTTACGTTGCGATGGTGTTGGTTGATCTTCTACCCTAAATACTACATTTTTTAGTTTTTCTTGGTAAATTTCAGGTATGTGCTTAATCGCTTTATGTACTATATTTTCAAATTCGTGTATATCCATGTCGTTTAAGTATACAGGTTTCATGGGGTATAATTTTAGATAATGCGTATAGTAGAACCACAAAGAATAAAGGAAGATACTAAACCTGTAAAAAAACTCCTTTTCCGCAGGATAAAGTTGTACATTCTATTATTAATAATTGTGATGGGATCTGCACTTTTGCTTGGGCAAAGAAGAGTCGACAGTCCTTCTCAGGATATTATCATAGACAATAAATTTGATTTAGGTATAGAACCCCAACCACCTAAAGGAACTATAAGAACCTTTACGGGGAACGAGATGCGTATTTTATACGACAATTTACTTCAGAAAAATGTGCTGACCCTGGCTACCTCGCCTTCAGTATCTGGCAATAGTATAGCCGATGCAAGAATTAGAGAAATAGCTACAACAAGAGGTTACAAGCTGCGTAGAGTGGCTAATGTTACGTTACCACTTGTTGATGGTTATCCTTTGCAGCTAGTTGTTCATCAGCCTTGGTTAGATTTGAAAGCTGCCGCCAAAAAAGAAGGCATTGTATTGAGCATTGTATCTGCTTACCGGTCAGTTGATACACAACGGAGCTTATTTCTTAGTAGATTATCCGCACAAGGTGTAGCTATTGACGATGTTGCCGCTGGTAAAGCTGATAAACAAGTAGATGCAGTTTTAATAACCTCATCTATTCCAGGATACTCAAAGCATCATAGCGGTTACACTATGGATTGGAAGTGTGCAGGGTTTGCTTTTGAAGATTTCAAAAACTCTGGATGCTATACCTGGTTGTCTGCAAACAATTATCAACACGCTAAGGAGTTTGGCTTTTTGCCAAGTTACCCTGTGGACGCTGATTCTCAAGGACCAGACCCAGAAGCATGGGAATATGTATACGTCGGCAAAGAAGTGCTCGTATACTAGGGGCTTTAAGCTTGCTACTGAGAGGATTTTAAGTTAAAGTTTAATTATATATAAAGAGTTAAAAAAATGAACATCAACGACCCGATATTGATACCTATGCAAAAATTTATAAAACCACTAAATATTAATGGTTTGAATGGGCGTATGTTGCGGCTGAAGGCTACTAAACCTAAGAGAAAAAGCAACAGACATATATTAATGATATATGGCCATCATTCAAATTTAGAGCGCATGTTTGGCGTCTCTGAGGTATTACAGGATTTTGGGACTGTTACTGTACCGGACTTACCAGGGTTTGGTGGTATGGACAGCTTTTATAAAATCGGGCTCAAGCCAAATATGGATAATATGGCAGATTATCTGGCAACGTTTATAAAACTTAGGTATAAAGGCAAGAAAATCACAATAGTTGGTATGTCATTAGGTTTCGCGATTGTTACAAGGATGTTACAAAGATATCCAGATATAGCTAAAAAAACTGATTTATTGATAAGTATTGTTGGATTTACCCATAAACAAGACTTTGTTTTATCTAAGAAGCGGATCTCTTTTTATAGGAATGCTGGACGCTTTTTTGCGCACAAACTTACTAGCTCTTTTTTCTATCACGTTGCTCTGAATCCTTCATTGTTGAGGTTTGCGTATTCTAAAACTCACAATGCTAAAAATAAGTTTGAAAAATTGTCCGAGTTTGACAATAAATCAGCTACAGAGTTTGAGATTAAGTTATGGCGCGAGAACGATGTACGTACTTATATGCGTATGACGACAGGAATGATGAACCTGGATAACTGCGGTCAACAAATTGACTTGGACGTTCATCATATTTCGGTAGACAAGGACAGGTACTTTGATTTTCAGGTTGTAGAGCAGCACATGCGCGTAATTTTTAACGATTTTACGGAACATAGGGCATTTTTGGATAATCACGCGCCTAGCATTTTAGCTACCAAGGAAGACGCCTCACCACTAGTACCAGATAGCATTAAGAAGATCTTAAGGAAAAAAACTAAATGAAAATTGCAATATTTACTCCGTATAACATTTTCAAGTCGGGTGGAGTCCAAGAGCACGTTCAAAATCAAGCCAGAGTTTTAAGAAAAAGAGGTCATAACGTAACGATCCTTACCCCAAAGCCTCGAGGTAGAAAGGTATTTGAGGCTCCAGAAGGAGTAATATTTCTAGGTAGGTCAGCAAGAATTAAAACACCAGGAGCTACGAGCGCCGACGTGTCCGCTGCGCTAGACACAGATGCACTTTCTGCAGAGATTAAGAAAGAATATGACATAATTCACGTTCATGAACCGCTGGTACCAATTGCAGCCCGGCAAATTCTATCTTACTTTGAAGGCTCGGCTTTAAGGGTAGGAACATTCCATGCCGCATTACCCGGTAATACCTTAGGTAAATCGCTTATAACGACTTATAAAACGTACGCTAGATCGGTCTTGCCATACGTTGATGCTATTACTGCTGTATCCCCTGCGGCTATAGGCTATATAGATAAATATACTGACCTACCTATTACATATATCCCGAATGGCATCCAGAGAAAAATGTATAAAGCCAGGGACGTAAAAAGAGACCCTAACCTTGTGCTATTTATCGGACGAATTGAAAAAAGAAAAGGTGCCAGACAGGTTATAAAGGCGTTTATTGAGTTGAAAAAATTAAAACCTGATTCAATTCTAAAAATTGCCGGCGAAGGTCCTTTGAGAAAATCTTTGGAGCAGTATGTCAGGGATAGAAGTGTTGAAGATGTTGAATTCCTAGGTTTTATAGATGATGAAACAAAGCTTGATTTGTTAAGTAAATGTAGCATTTATACCTCCCCTGCTCTTTATGGTGAAAGTTTTGGGATCGTCTTAGCAGAAGCTATGTCTATGCAAGCACCAATAGTTGCTCATCATAATCCTGGATATTGTTGGGTGCTAAAAGACACTGGTAGATTATCTCTTGTAGACTGCACCGACTCTGTGGCGTACGCCAGAAGAATGCAACTTTTAATGGAAGACAAAGATTTACGTGAATTGTGGCAAAAATGGGCTAAAGAAAACGTCAAACAGTATGATTATGAAAAAATAGTTGACGATTACGAAAAACTATATAAGACTCATCTAGCCTAAAAAACTCCAAATATAAGCTCTGAGAACTTCTCTCAGGGCTCCCTCATTAGCATGAGAGGAGGGTACAATCTGCAAGTGGCAGTTATTACCAATTTTGTCAGCTATTTTATAAGCAGTTCGGGGTGGGCAAACATGGTCATATCTACCATGAATCATAACGATTGGAATATCCTTTAGCTTACTGGAATTTTTGTATATAAAGTTGTCATCAACAAAACAATTATTTACAAAATAGTGTGCTTCTATAATTGCTAAGGATCTACTGACGTCGTCGTAATCTTTTGTGTTTAGCAATTCTTTCGTGTAGTCACTATCTATAGACATTGCTGAGCTTTCTAATAATACCCATCTACGGACGTGGTCGTCTTGCTCTTTCTTTGTTCCGTTAAGCATCTTGTCTAGATAATATTTTGTTGTGTTTGACCTCATCTCATTAGGCACAATCTTAATATAGTTTTCCCAAGCTTCTGGATAATGAGTTTTTAGACCACCTTGTTGGATATAGTCCTGTTCAGATTTGGTTCCAGTGAAAATACCTCCAATTAGTATTTTCTCAACATTATCGGGATATGTTACTCCGTAAGCTAGGGCTAGAAAAGAGCCCCAAGAACCACCAGTAAGTTGAATTTTGTTAAAATTAAGATTTTTCCTTAGTTTTTCAATATCTTCTATCAAATCTTGAGTAGTATTGTGCTCAATTGATGCAAACGGCGTACTCTGCCCCGCTCCACGTTGATTATGGAAAATTATATGATGTACTTTTGGGTCAAAGTTTATCTTGTAGCCGTCTTTCAGTGCCCCGCCAGGACCACCGTGCAAGAAAAAGATAGGTTTAGCTGACTTGTTCCCCCATTCTTGGTAGTAGATTTTGTGTCCGTTGCCGACGTCAAGAAAACCCGTTAATATGGTGTATTTATCCTCGTTCATGACTTTAACTGTAAACTAATGACCAAAAACTGTAAACTGTAATTATGATAATAGGCTATGTTCTTGATGATACATTGGACAAACCTGATGGCGTACAGCAAGCCGTGTTAGACATTGGCATTAAAATGGCTTCTCTAGGCCACGAAGTTCATTATATAGTCACAGAGACGTCTAGGACTGATATTAAGAATATACACAGTGTTGGTAGGTTTTTTAGTTTAAGATTTAATGGTAATTCGGTGCGGACTCCTTTGCCGGCCTCAAAGCAAAAAATTCAAAAGCTATTTACAGACATAAAATTTGATGTATTGCATATCCAAATGCCCTATAGCCCTCTACTCGGAGAAAGAGTATTAAGATATGCTCCGGCCGAAGTAGTCAAAGTTGGAACTTTTCATATTTTGCCCTACAACTTCATTGCTAGAAATGGAACAAAACTCCTTGGAACAATTTTGAGAAGAACTTTGAAAAACTTAGATCATAGATTTGCGGTATCTAGACCGGCCTTGGATTTTATGAAGTCTGCTTTTAGAGTTGAGGGTAGCGTATTACCGAACCCAGTGGACTACAAATTTTATCAAAAGTATAAAAAAAACAAAAAAAGCGACAAAAATGTAATTTTTTTAGGGCGTTTTGACAAAAGAAAAGGCGTTAGACAGCTACTAAATGCTTATAGTGCCTTGCCTAAAAATATACAAAAACAGACCAAGCTAACCATGTGTGGCAAAGGTCCATTATGGGAAGAAATAAAGCAAAAAGCTACCGAGCTAAAATTGAATATTAATTTGCCAGGTTTTGTGAGCGAAGTACAAAAAGCCGAGTATTTCTCCAAAGCCAATGTTGCGGTATTTCCTTCAATAAGTGGCGAGAGTTTTGGGATTGTCTTAACGGAGGCTATGTCAGCTGGTGCAGGAGTTGTTCTAGGTGGCGATAATCCAGGGTATAGCAGTGTGTTGGGCTCTTGGCCCGAAGTCTTGTTTAATCCTAGTAACACAGCCGAATTTGCTGATAAACTAGAGCTTTTTATAACTGATAAAGATTTACGAACAAGGATTGGACAAGAACAGGCTATGGCCGTCAAACAGTATGATATAGATGAGGTTATTAAAGAACTATTAGTAGCTTATAAGACAAAAAAAACGGCTAATAGTACTTAAGATATTGTATTCTAAGCTTAATATCGTCATATGTAGTACAATAATGTTAAAAGAGGTAACAAATCAATGTTTGGTAGAAAAAAAGATGCACAGGAAATAACAATATCTAACGAAACAGTCCTTCGAGTAATCGGGTTTGGTATCGCAACCCTGCTTGCAATTAGATTTTTAGAAAATATTATCCACCCTTTGACTCTAATATTCGTTTCTTTTTTTCTGGCTCTTGCTCTAAATCCTGCTGTTAATTGGGTCTCAGAACGATTAAAAAGTCGCAGTAGAGTCCGCGCTACGTCTATGGCATATGTTGCTGTTATTTCTGTTCTGATTTTCTTTTTATCGCTCATTGTACCACCACTTGTTAGACAAACAACGAATTTCGTACAAGACATACCAAGCACTATTAGCAATCTAAAGCGTGATCAGGGCGCTGTAGGCGATTTTGTAAGAAAGTATAACCTGGAGGACCAAGTAAATGAATTAGCCAGTAGCTGGTCTAAAAATATCGGTACAGTGCAAAGTAAGGTAGTCTCCACCGCTAACCGTGTAATATCTAACCTTGTTTCTATTATTACCGTCTTAATACTAACATTCATGATGTTAGTAGAAGGACCAAAATGGCTTGAATCTTTTTGGAGTCAATATCCTGAAAAAAGGCGGAAGCATGCTAAGAAAATGGCTAGGAAAATGTATGGTGTCGTAACAGGTTATGTAAACGGTCAGGTATTAGTTGCCGCCATTGGTGCGAGTTTTTCTATTATCGCTTTGTTTATAGCCACGAGTGTTTTTAATGCGCCGTCAGTTAACCCGATAGCTTTGGGGGGTATAGTATTTTTGTTTAGCTTGATACCTACGGTTGGAGCAATATTAAGCTCAATTGTAGTAGTTTTATTTAGCCTATTTGCTAGTGTGCCGCTAGCAATTACTATGTTTGTATACTTTATTATTTATCAGCAGATAGAAAATGCCACAATACAGCCATATATTCAGTCTAGAACCAACGAATTGACCCCGCTACTTGTTTTCCTAGCTGCTATTCTTGGTATAGGTTTTGGTGGATTTCTTGGTGCTTTTATAGCTATCCCAGCGGCAGGCAGTGTAAAAGTTTTAGTAGATGATTATTACGAGAGAAAACGTTCCGATATTGAGGGTTAAACCCTGTACCAAGTCTGAGCGTTGCTGTTTGAATCTCTAAGGGCTATTTTTTGTTTTAGTAGTTCGTCTCTTAGTTTATCTGATAGTGACCAGTCTTTATTGCTTCGGGCTTGGGTACGAGTAGCTAGAGTATTTTTTTGTTCTACGGTTAGGTCATTCCGGTCTAGGAGGTTAAGACCGAAAACTCTATCCAAACTTGTTAATAATTCTTTAAACTTATCGCACTCATTTTGGCCTAAAGAAGAAGTAGAATTATTAGCTATTATCTTACTAAGCTCAGCTAGGGCTACAGGAGTGTTTAGGTCGTCCTTTAGAGCATTTAGAAGTGATATATTAAACTGCTCTATAGCCTTAGATACCCAGTTAGAGTCTTCTGTTGTAGTTTGAAATTGTTTATCTGCAAACTCATTAATACTAGACAGTCTATTGTGAGCTGCTTCTAATATTTCCCAACTAAAATTGCTCTCACTACGATAGTGGCTTTCCAAGACCAGAACTCTAAAATCTAGGGCCGAAAAGTTTTTTTCTTTGACGTCGGCAAGTGTATAAAAATTCCCAAAGCTTTTGCTCATTTTTTTACCGTCAACCAGTATATGGTTATTGTGCACAAAGTAGTTAGCAAGCTTACTAGCCCCTGCTCCACAAGTTTGTGCAATTTCATTTTCGTGGTGAGGAAATTTGAGGTCTATGCCACCAGTGTGGATGTCAAACGGAACGCCGAGTAATTTTCTACTCATTGCAGAACACTCAATATGCCAACCCGGGCGCCCTTCCATGTCGTATTCTTTATCTTTAAAAGTAAATGTTGCTTTCCATGATGGTTCGCCAGGCTGCAATTTCTTCCAAAGAGCAAAATCGCTAACATTATCTTTATCATACTCGTCATTTTTGATGCGTTCTTCGCTGTTAGCAACTATAATATTTTGCAAAACGCCGTATGTTCTACCCGAATTTTGATATTTATTTATAGAAAAGTATATTCCATCATTTGCGGGATAAGCGATGTTTTCATCCAGCAACTCTTGGGTAAGTTCAATCATTTCTTGGATAGAATCTACGGCTGAGACAAATTCGATACGTTCAATATTATTACCGGTTTCTTTTAAATCTTCTTTGAAAATCTTAGTGTATTTAGTTGTTAACAGGTTTAGAGCTTCTTCGGGACTTGAATCTGGGTAATCATGAGTTCCGTCTCTAATAGTCTTATCATCAACGTCGGTGATATTCATAACCTGCCTTACATTATAGTCAAACTCTAGTACTCTCCTTAGCGTGTCGGCATAGATAAATGCTGAAAGGTTGCCAATGTGCAGTAAATTATAAACCGTTGGTCCACAGCTATAAATACTCACTTTATTATCGTTAATCGGGACAAAGGTCTCGGTTTTTTTAGTTAATGAGTTGTATAGGTTCATTGCTATCCTTTTTTAGGTAAGTTAGAAAGTAACTCGTCTACTTTTTTGTTAACTCTGGCCTTTAGATCTTTAATTTCTGTGGCTTTTAGAATCTTGAAACCGGCAGCGTATTTGTGCCCGCCACCGCCAAATTCTGCAGCCAAATCGCCAGCAATTGGGAAGCCATAGTTTGCTCTAAGTTTAGCGGTAATTTTACCATCAGAATATACTTTATAACCAATAGCAATTACTACACCCTCTGTCATTCGCATATCATCAATTACTAGCATTGTTGGGTTATAAAGTGGACTAAATTCTTGGATCTCATTCCAGGGTATCGTTACCGATGCTATCTTTCCATTGCTTGAAAACTCTACTCTTTGTAACAGTTTGCCCTTATAAGGGATTAATACGGGATTTTTCTTCATTAGCTCTCGCCTTAGTGAGTCAAGTTTTGCAAGACTAACCCCTTTTTCTACAAGACTTGCCATTGTTTTGAATGTTTCTGCCGTCGCAGATTCAGTTGTTAGTCCAAGGCTGTCAGACATTATTGATGTTGCTAACATTTCCAGGCCATCAAGAGGTAACGGCCAATTAAGATCACTAGCGATTTTGAAAATTAATTCCCCAGTCGCAGACAGAGGTTCGTTGTAACTATGTGTGGCAAAGGAAATACCAGAGCTATCGGTGTGGTGATCTAAGACAATTAAAGGCTTTGTTTTGATCCATTCAAATCCTCGATTCCCGGAGGCATTTTCGAACAGACTTTCGGTTGATGTATCTACAATGATTGTTGCATCAAATTGTTGTGGAATATCTTTTACTACTCTGTCCCAACCATTTAAGTATTTAAGATGGGCCGGCATATCTATCGAACAAACCATAATGACGGTTTTGCCCATGTCCGATAAGATAGCTTCTAGCCCCAAAGAACTACCCAAAGAATCTCCGTCGGGGTTATCTGCCTGAAGAACAACTATCGTAGTTGCCTGGGATATAATTTTATCTATTGGACTATATTTACTCATGCTTTATTGTTTTTAGTATACCATCAGTTTTAGTCATCACGGCTTATTAGCGGTTGGCGACCTTCAAGTGCGCGGCTTAATGTAATCTGATCAGCATATTCTATGTCAACACCAATGGGCAATCCTCGCGCCAGTCGGGTAACCTTTATTTTTGTACCATCAAGTTGTTGTTGAATGTATAGTGCCGTAGTTTCACCCTCAACACTCGCATTTGTAGCGAGAATAATTTCTTTAACTTTATCTTTATTGATTCTATCTAATAGTTCAGGTATGTGTAGCTGTTCCGGGGTAATACCGTCTAAAGGAGAAATTAATCCACCTAATACATGGTAGGTGCCTTTGAACATTGATGTCTTTTCTAGAGCAACTATATCAAATGGCTCCGCTACTAATGCTACAACTTGTTTATCGCGGTTTGGGTCTTCATACAATGGCGATATGCTATCAGTTGTATCTATAAGAGCAAAGGTTATGGGGCAGTACTTCACATCCGTGTGGAGTTTATCAAGCATAGCAGATATCTTGGAACTTTTTGTAGTATCGGCTTTTAATAAAAAATACGCATAACGCTCGGCGCTACGTGGTCCTACACCTGGCAATTGTGCCAATGCTTCAATAACGTCTTCTAATGCTTTTGGTAGAACTCTCAATATCTTTCCCTATTTATAATATTTGCTTAACTTATCTGTCTAGGTTACATACCTAAGTTACCGAGACCGCCCATCATAGGCTGCATTTTTTCGGCTGCCATTTTTTGACTTTGAGCTATTGCTGCTTTTACAGCTTCTTCTACCCAGTTTTCTAGCTGTCCTATATCTTCAAGGTCTATATAATCAGGATCGATAGTTATGTTTTTTATCTTCATCTCCCCGTTTACTTCTACTACAACCGCACCATCCCCAGCTTCAGCTCGTACAATTTCTTTCTGTAGTTCCTTTTGAACTTTGCGCATTTTCATAAGCATTTTAGCTTGGTCAAATCTACTCATTTTTTGGTTCCCCTTTTATACTATTATTGTATCAGACGCGACTGGTTATATACGTTTCTAACACTAGGTGTTTGTGGCCATACTACAAAGAATCTAGTCAGCTGATAAAAAATGCTAATTAGTACTATTAGAGCAATAAACATAAATCCAAAACTTCTGGCAAACGGGTTTCTTGGAAAGACAGAGTACCATAGGTCCAATAAATAACATATCCCTGAGTTAATTACTGCGTATACGAATGGCAATAATAGTATAACGGCTATTGTAACCTGGCCTAGAGCACCAATTATTATGCTAAATAATGTGCTAATTATCATAATTCTTGTTCTCTCAAGCTTCATGTGTTTTTGGTAAGAATAGAGACCGATAAAGAATAATCCACCAGATGCAATATCGAAAATAGGCAATCTACCAACGCCTATTATAGGGTTTATTGGTGATCTATATATGAATGCTGACGGAACTCTTAATATGTCCTTTGGTACTGTCCCCCAGTCAATGCGGGAAGGAAGTAATAACCATTGTTTGAATAATTCCCCATCTTGGATGAAAGGTATTACCAGTGGAGCAAGCACCAATAAGAAACCCACAATACTAGCTATCATTGCACCCTTTGTAATTTTTTTTAAAGTCTTTTTAGTTTTATTTCCAAATATCACAAACAACAAGACAAAGAAATATAGAGCTCCAGGAACATAAAGCAAAATAGCTGATGAGCCGGCCAGCATAATTGGTGCAACTCGCTTAGACTTACCGTGTTGTAGCCACATAAGTAACGTAATGATTAGTGACCAGCCAAAAAGTAGCACCAGAGGTGTTGCTAACCTTCCGACTGCCAACACTGTGGCATTTGTAGCGAACATTGCACTACTAAGCAGTGCCGTTCTGTCGCTATGCCAGCGTTTAAGCGTCCTGTACAGGCCTATAGTAGTCAATCCAAAGAAAACTACACTTAGAGCACGCAACGCCCGGATACTGTCTGATAATTGGTTTATCACAAAAGAGGTTAGTTTATACGGAAGGTATATTGGGTTTGAACCTATGTCAGAGAAGTTTTGTGTTTGCTGCATTGTAGCGACTTCTTGAGAACTTGAATTAGCTGGGATAATGCTTAGCTGGAAAATGAATATTATAAGTATTGCAATTAACACTAGTGTATAAATAGTTTGTCGACGCCAAAAAGTTATCTTTAGCCATCGCCAAAACTCCAACAATTTCGGTTTTATATTAATACTCACGTTGACATCAATTATAACAGACTACTTATCAAATGGCTCGTCATGTTTTTTATCCAAATTAAGCATTTTTTGACGTTCACGGTCAAAGTAAATCTCTACTCTACCGGTTGGTCCATTTCGATGCTTTTTTATGAATATATCTAATATATTTGGCTTCTCACTGGTGTCCGGGTTGTAATAATCGTCTCGATAGAGAAACATTACTACATCTGCATCTTGCTCAATTGACCCAGACTCTCTTAGGTCTGATAACTGTGGGATTTGTGGGTTTCTGCTTTCAACAGATCGACTTAACTGCGACAAGGCAATGACTGGGACGTTCAATTCTCGGGCTACACTTTTTAGGCCTCTAGATATTTCAGAAATTTCTTGTACACGATTTGAATCTCCTCCAAACCGACTGCCCCCGCTCATAAGCTGCAAATAATCTACTATTATTAGACCTAATTCTCGTTTATGAGCTTCCCTACGGGCTTTAGTCCGAAGGTCACTGACGGTAATTCCTGGTGTATCGTCGATAAACAATTGAGCTTCGCTCAAAGAACCCATAGCATGACCTATTTTTTCAAAATCGTTATCAGTTAAGTTACCGGTTCGTAAGTTCCACGAATTTACACCAGCTTCAGACGCAAGAATTCTATCAACTAGCTGTTCTTTGCTCATCTCTAGGGAAAACAGTAAAACTGGCTTATTAGATTTTACTGATATATTTTGTGCAAGGTTAAGAGCCAATGCAGTTTTTCCCATGGAAGGTCTTGCAGCTAAAATTACTAAATCGCTTTTTTGAAATCCAGCAAGATTAGCATCTAAATCTTTAAAACCTGAGGGTACTCCTCTGATCGAGCCTTTATCTTTGTGTAGGGCATCTAATCTGTCGAAACTCTCAGACAATATATCTTCCAGGCTAATTATGTCGTTGCCAACATGGCGTTGGCTGACCTCAAATAATTTTGCTTCGGCTTCTTCGACTAATTCGGCTATACTACGTTTTTCATCGTGACCTATGTCGGCAATTTCTTGGCTGGCACTAATTAATCGCCTTCGGATAGATTTTGTCGCAACTACAGCTGCATATTGTTCAGCATTGGCAGAAGTTGGAACAGTGTTTGTAAGCTGTGTAACATATGCACTACCGCCAACATCTTTAAGAACACCTTCTGATCGCAATTCTTCGCTTAATGTTAATACATCAATTGGCGATTGTTCCTCATAGAGCCTTAAGCAGGCCTCGTAGATTAATCGGTGTTTCTCATCATAAAAATCAATGGGTCTGATAATGTCTGCAACCTTAATTATTGCATCAGCGTCGATTAGTATTGCCCCGAGTACGCTGGCTTCCATATCGACGTTTTGTGGTGTTTTACCGGAAGTGTCTTGCATTGCCATATCTACGATTCTAACAGTTCCGCACTGCCAAAGATATTGCTCACGCTTTCCAAAACGTCATTATCTACTTTTTTGGAGATATTTTTGGAAGAAGTTTTGGTTTTTTTAACTACGGTTACTTCTACTGAGTAGTTTTTACCAAAATCTTTTGCTATTATTTTGTTCAGTACAGCCATGTTTTTTGGTTGTAATAATTGTTTCTTATGAAATTCAAAGTTAAACACAATTCTCACTTTGCCTTCTTCAAAAGTAACATTAGCCATTCTCATAATTCCGTACAAAGTGTTGTGGTCTCCTTTAAGCTGGCTTAAAATACTATCCCATATTTGTCTGTCACCGCGCTCTGGAGGAGTGTCCTGATCCGTCATGTTTAGAGCTTCACGGATGTCATCTGTAGGCAGGACTGCTATTGTCTCTTTTTGAGTTGGAGCTTGGTCCACAGGGACATCTGTTTTAATGGGTTTAGTATCTTGTAGTAAATTCTTTGATTTTCTTTTTGGAACAGATTCTGAACTACCGTCTACCTTCAAATTATCTAAGAGTGCAATTTCTATACCCTCATAAGTACCGCCGCTACCAGTAATAGATAGAAGATTTTTCATTATGTTAATACTCGTTTTTTGATCCAAAATCGAATCAGAGGAGTTAAATTGCTTTCGCAAAGTAGAAATTAAGTATTTTGCGATTGCTCCAGGGTTTGCGCCCTGCTCTCTTAAGTTTTGAATAGTGTCAAATAGCTCTTTGCTATCATTTTTCGCTATGTTAATTAGTAACTGATTAAGTAATGTGTCGCTTGGAATGCCTAAAAGTTCAATTGCTTTATCTTTAGTGATTTCGTCGTAGCCGAATCCAGAAATTTGATCTAGCATGCTAATGCTGTCTCTAAAACTTCCTTGCCCATGCTCAGCTAAAATCTCTAAAGCGTCCTCTGTTATATTAATACCCTCTTTCTTTGCTATTTTCGCAAGGTGTTTTACAGCTAAATCATTAATTATTGGTTTAAAAGAGTACCTTTGAGTCCTGCTTATTATTGTTGCTGGTACTTTGTGGGCTTCAGTTGTGGCTAGTATAAATATAGCGTGATCTGGTGGTTCCTCTAATGTTTTCAGAAGTGCGTTAAAGGCCTCTCTTGTTAACATATGGACTTCATCAATTATGTATACTTTATATTTTGATGATGTTGGAGCTATGTGTACTTTATCTCGCAACTCTCTAATCTCATCAATACGCCTATTGCTTGCTGCGTCAATTTCTATAATATCTATATTAAATTTTTCGTCATCATATTTAAGTTTATTAACCTCATGCGCAAGAATCCTTGCAACTGAAGTCTTCCCTACGCCTCTTGGTCCAGTAAAGAGGTACGCGTGGGAAACAGCGCCTTTTTTTAGTGCGTTTTTTAGAGTATCGGTAATATGTTCTTGCCCTACTACCTCGTCTAAAGACCGTGACCGGTATTTTCTATACAGTGCTTTCCCCATGTGTACGGTATAGTATGACAAATAATGCTCGATTAATGTAGTTTTTAATAAACAACGCTCTTGAAAACTAGTAGAATTAACTTTTTTGCTTAGCTTTTTCTTCTAAATAACATGTTCCGCAGAGGCTTTCGTATGTAGTGTCGTCTATCCCGTCTATTGCGACTTGAGATCCTTTGAATATAAATTTTCCGTTAACTTTTCTAGCGTTTATTATCGCTTTTTTGCCACACCTACATATTGTTTTAAGCTCTTCTAAAGAGTGCGCCAATGAAAATAGTCTGGAACTACCCGGAAATAGCTCAGTCATGAAGTCTGTTCTTAATCCGTAACAAATTACGGGGATATTATCTGTTACAGCTAGCTCAAAAAGATCATCCACATTCTTGCTAGATAAAAATTGTGCTTCATCTACCAACACACAGCTTATCTTCTCTACATCTTTGTTCCACTGACAAACCGTTTTTCTTAAATCTGTTCCCTTATCAGCTAATATGTCTGTATTGCGATCAATTCCAAGTCTAGAAACAATTTTTGTGCCGCCTTTTTTATCTATCGCCGGTTTTATAAGGAGTACGTGCATTCCGCGTTCTTCGTAGTTATGCGCAACTTGCAATAAAAGAGTACTTTTGCCGCTATTCATTGCGCTGTATCGGAAATATAATTTCGCCATCTTGGTTCACCTCCATGTGCGCACCGATTGTTGAGCTGATATATTTGTTGCATCTTGCGCGGAGTGGAGCTTCTACGTATGGTCATACGTTTCTGCTTCCTCTGCTCACCTGCAACAAATCTCTCTAACTCAAAATCACCGCTTTTCCTCATTTGTTATAGGTTTTTACCCACCAGTCTATATTTTAGCAGGAATATTAGGCCTTTGTCATTATAGTATGTACTTTTTCATTATATATAATTGGTTGCAGTTCCATTTGTCTAGTGTTGGGTACTTAGAGGTATCAATTTTTTTCCATCTACCGAAGTAATTATACTGAGGAAGAACACCGTGATTTTTGTATGTTGTAGCCTCCGGGTTTATACAGGAAATTCCTCCGTCTGACTCATAAATATAGGTAGACGAGGAATATGGTATATAGCGTGCTCCTACCCCTATAGACAAAAGGACTAGAGTTACTGCCAAAAGCTTCTCACGTTTACTCATAAGCAATGTGCTAAAGTGCTGCTTCTAGCGCTGCCCATTCTACGTCAACGTCACCATCCTCTGGGATGTTGATACTAACTTGATCACCCGGTTTTGCTTTAAAGTAAGTTACGCTAGCTAGCAATACTCGGTATTCTTTACTGCCAACAGTAACTATGTAGTGACCTTCTTTTTGGGTTAGAGTCCCAACTACCTGTTTTCTTGGAATAGGTCCAATTTGCTTGTATAAAAATGAACCATCTTCTGCAATAGATAGTTTTAAGATGTCACCTTGAACTAACTTGGACTTACTGGCGTAATTAGCAGGTACCGGATACATTTTGCCATCCCCACCAGCCATATTTTGACCATCAAAAACGCCTTCTATAATTTTGCCAATATTCTCATCAGTAACCGCTTGTGTAGCAGTAGGGTCGTCCCCCACTAAACTAATTAGCAACTCTTTAGCTGCACCCAAAGAAGTCTCAGCTTCTTCGATTAGCGCTTTTAATCTTTTCGCTTGCTTGTCTGGTAACTCCGACATATCTCGCCTCTGTCTTTGTTTCTCTTTTAACTCGTTTATATAATCCTTTTGAGGATATCACGTAATAGTACTTAAGTCAAAAATTCTATATGTATATGTGGATAACTATTTTACTCAGTACCTTTTTAGATGCATACAATTCTATTCTTTCCATGGAATCGGAGGGAATTGCTGCTCAGGAATGTTGCTGTAGGATTCCACAATCTGTTGTGAGAGAAGTTCTACAGTTAGATCGCTCTTTTCATTGGCCATAGAGAGCATGCTTAATGTATCAATGTAATCTTCAACAAACTCGTCTACTATTCTTGGTTTTCGTGAGTACTCTAATGTTACGACTTTATTGCCAATAAATCCGACCGTAAAACCAGTAGCTTCGTTAAGCAATTCTCGATGGTCTCCTAAGGGCACCCCTGCACTGGATCCAATAAATGCAACAATAGCACCTATACCAATTGATTTTGCTATGTTTATCTTATTTCTTCTGTTATTTCTTATACTTTCTTCTACTATCAATATAGCTAACTTCTTTACTCTCTCTTCGGCTGGTAGGGGGGTTCCACCGTCAATAGCATTCCATTTCGCGTATAGCTGGTTAGTCTGTTCATAGGTATCATCAATCCTGGAAACATTCTCGAATCCAAACATACTGTACGGAGTTCTATTCCCAATTCTATACATTGAGCTAGCGATTTGTGCTTTCACAGCTTTATTTATGCGCTTTTTCACCATAACATTATAACATAATACTCGGATTTAGCAATATCCCACTGCATTCCTTGTATTACTACTAAGTTTGCTAGATTAGTATATAGAAAAAGTCCGAGCACATATATATCCTGCTCGGACTATAAAGATAGATTATATCTTTTTTAGAATTAGGCTAGTTCTACTGTTGCGCCTGCTTCTTCTAGCTTCTTTTTTGCGCTCTCGGCGTCTTCTTTTGAAGCTTTTTCTAAGACAGGCTTTGGAGCTCCGTCAATTATAGCTTTAGATTCACCTAGACCTAAGCCTGTGATTTCTTTTACAGCTTTGATTGCTGCTACTTTTTGTGATCCTGGGTCTTTCAAAATAACATCAAACTCACTCTTCTCGTCAGCTGCACCTGCTCCTGCATCTCCTGCTGGGCCGGCTACTGCAACTGCTGCTGCAGCTGGTTCGATGTTATATTCGTCTTTTAATATTGACTGTAGTTCATTTACTTCCAAAACTGTTAGTCCTACTAACTCTTTTGCAAATTTCTTTAAGTCTGTTGCTGCCATTGTATTTTCTTACGCTTCGCTATTCAAGACAAACCTACGGTACTTTTAGCCCAAAAATCTGATTTTCGGGGGCCCCGGTTTTTTCTCGATGTGCCGTGCACGGTCCGCCGGTTGGCGGAAAATCCGATGCGCGGGCTGCTCTTTTCCATGAGCTACGGGCGAAGCTTCCTTTCTTGTTGTTAAATAATGTTCTATATCTAGGACTTGATATTCGAGGGAGCTACTTAAACTACCATTTATCAAGTATCAATTATGCAAGCCTTAGCTTGCCTGTGATGCTACTGCGTCTAACAGGCCGTGTAAATTACCTTGCAAACCACTCATAACGTTGGAAACAGGTGATTTTAGGGTGTTTATAACAGTTGCTATTAACTCATCTCTACTTGGAAGTTGTGCTAATGCCTTAACATCCTCGGCAGCCATAAATTTACCATCAGAGCTGTATGCCCCAATAAATTCTAGCTGTGGTTCAGTTTTAGACATCTTATGTACAACTTGAGCTGGTGCGACTTCGTCGTCACTATTAAACACATACATCAACATACCGTGTAATTCGGCTGTATCACTGTCTTTGTGTGTCTGAGTTGCTTCTAGTGCTTTTTTAACTAAGCGATTTTTAACTACTTTTATTACAGTGCCATCTTCTTCGGCGTTTCGCCTTAATTCCTGCATTGCCTTAACTGTTGTGCCTTCATATTTAGCGACAACGGTTAATTTTGAAGTAGAGATTAGTTCGCCTAGTTCCTTAACAAGTTCATTTTTCTTGTCTTTAGTTAGTGCCATTTTCCGCTTCGCTACTCAAGACAAAACCTAAGGTTTTTTCTCGACGTGCCGGGCGCGGAATAAATCCGACGCGCGGACTGCTCTTTTTCCCTTGGGCTTCAGAGCTGTAGCGGCCTTTCTAATTTAATTATTTATTACAATTTCAAATCGACCGTATTGAATTGCTTGTTACCGAGAATCAAAAAACGTCCTCTTTCGAAGACGCATTAAAATGCTCGCAAACAATAAGATTTCTCTTAAATTGCCTCGGTGACACTATTAAGCAATTTTACTTGCAGTCACTGTCTTCGGTAACAATTCAAATTATAGCATAAAATAAGTCTAAAAATCAAAGGCTATTAATTGTCTAATCGGTATTATTTGATTCTTGGAGTGCACAACATCCAACAATGCTATATCGGCTATCTCCGGAAATAAAATACAAACTACGTTCTCCTCCGTATATTTCTAGCGGAGACTCAGTTAGTGGCGGATAAAATTTTGCAGTTATACTATCGTCGATCTTGCAGGCCAAAACTCCAATAACGGGTATATGCTCTCCATAAATACCTTGAAAATCTAATATTTCTTCTTGACTCTCGTCGCCCAGCACATAATTAACAGCAAAATCAGTCCATTTTCCTACATCTAATTCTAACTGATATTCCATCTCGGTTATTACAGGTTTATCCGGATGTATAATAGTAAATCTATTGTTGCCTTCCGTAGCTCTTCTAATACACCCTTCTGGAATCTCACCCAAGAAACTACTCCAAGAACCATCATACCCAGTGGCTCTCAGAATTTTACTTGGCTCACCGGTTATTTCATATCCTCTTTGTTTGATTACCCTTAAAGCACCAATTATTTCTCCGCTTGCCATAATTTCTCCTTTATATATTAAAAAACTCCGATTTCATTGGATCGAAGTTTTTACTTTAGTTGGCTGCTATTAGATTTTTTTATCTATACATCGATCCACTAACTAACAGAACCTCATCGAAGAGCAGGAGTTGAAGTATTAAAATCATTGTAGTTTTCATAGCTAGCTATCTGTAATCCAAATATTTTAGTTATCGCTTCGTATGCAATGTGGCGTGTCTTCTTCAATTTCACACCATACTGCGTAGCTTGCCACTGCTGCCAGTGTTTGTTCTCTGATTTCTGCTTCTCTTAACGATACTAATTCTACACTTAGGTCATTACTGTTGTATGGAGGTTGTTCCATTGTTGTTGTCATTTTTCTATGTCCTATTTTTACTTTAAATTAAAAAACTTCGATTCTTTGGATCGAAGCGGATTTGGTTGTCGGCTGTGTATTTGGTTACTTAATGCTTCGACCCATATACAATACACAGCCTTTGTCCAGAATGACGAGGTTCTTCATTGTGTTGTATTTTGCAGTTGATTTACACATTACCATTATTAATTTACTCTGTTTTGTATGCAAGTCAAGGCTTATTACAAAAAGACCTAT
>CAYVHE010000004.1:0-25297 GCA_964451085.1 uncultured Candidatus Saccharibacteria bacterium
ATCGAACTAGCTCAGGGTAGTCTGGACAGTATTTGCCTAGTAATGATTTCAACATGACGTATCCTTACGCAGATAGTAGTGTGCTAGAATGGTAGACATGAGCACATCTGATGATCTAGTTAATTCCGAAGACCTCAAAGAGTTCGTTGTTGAGATTAAGGCCGGTAACGACGAGAAGGCAGCTGAGATATATGCGAGAGTCCGGAAGGCTAGCATCGAAGAAGCACGGCTAGTCGTCAAAACGACGAAGGAACTATTCTCATAATTCATCGGAATCCTCCGATCCATCTATAACTTTTTTAACTTCCTCGACGTCAAAGTCAGTTATCTTAACGCCCATTAAGCCCAGCCAGTTGCTTATTTCAAATCATATTATGCTTTTGCTTTGTGATAATATATTACAATGAGGATTAAGACCAAAGCCCAAACCATACAGGCAGACGAACAAGGCTTTGGGGCGCTGAGCATACTAACAGCATTCGTCATCATAGCCGTGATTACCGTACTAGGTGTATATATGTACAGAGAAAACTACGCAAAAAACGAAATTGGGTTAACTAAAACAGAACAAAAAGACCTTAATCAACTTACTGTTAAGGTCGAAGATCTTGCTGTGAGGACGAAGGTTAATGCAATAGCCGTTAATCTTGAGACGTACTATCTTGAAACAGGCCATTATCCTTCCTACGAAGATATAACAAATGCAGAATGGGTTGAACAGAATATTCCCAAAATAGCAGCGCTGGATCTAGAGGAAAACTGGGGTCTTATAGACAAAGAAGGATCTGCTTACTCTGTGTCCTTATTACCAAGTGGTTGTGAAGAATGTACGAGCTTCACAATATCTAGTACCAATAAAAGTGATGGTACTCAATATATTAAGTCCTCAAAGAATTAGAACATTTCTGATCTCGTTCACCAAGCTCAGCTAGTTTAAGTATTTTCATCATACTTTTGCCTGCATCCGCCAGCTGGCGGAGCAAAAGTATGCAAAATCCCCGCAGCCCCAGCAAAACACTAGGCAACTTGTTAGTTATTTAACGCGCAATAGGAACGACAAACGTCCAGTAAGCAATATGGTTTAAGTGTGCTTCTGGATTAGCTCATTGCTCTATTCATTAAACAATAAACAAGCCGTATCGGTTTTGCTTCATAGCTGGAGCGAGAAACATTAAAACGGAACACAAAAACCTTCGCCCAAAATATACTACATCACATTTCTCAATTTCCAAGGTCTGTCCTTGGAAAGAACTGGGCTCTTCTTCATCTCAATGGAAATAGCCTGGACCTTGGAAAATGATATACTTAAGAACAACGATGAATAAAAATACGAAACTACTATACATTCACAAATTTCTCTATGACATCTACTTTTATGGAGCGATCATTGTGCCATTCTTTGTAGCGAAAGACTATGGGGTCTCAGCGGCACTTACGTTTGCATCTGTATTTATACTCATGGCGATGGCGATGGAGGTCCCGACGGGGCTGGTTGGAGATCGCTTTGGGCATAAGGCTTCGATGTTACTGGGTGTTCTTTTGACAGGGCTAGGTTTGTTAGGCCTACTTGTGACTAACAGCATATTCTTGGATGGTGGCTGGGTGCTTGTCATGGCTACCGGGGCTGCACTAGCAAGTGGCAGCGATATAGCCTTGCTGAGAACTGTTTCTAATAACTTTGAACGTGACAATCGAATCTTTGACTATCTAAAAAATGTCATGCTGCTCCTAAGTTTTGGCGCTGCTGGATTCGTCGTGAAGCACCTCAGCATGGATATAGCTGTTGGGCTGTCTGGTGTCTTGGCCCTGATATCGCTCATCCCTCTAGTATTCGTACTGCCCAACAGCGAAAAAGAGGATAGAACAAAAACCTCTTTCGTGAAGCAAATTGCTGGTCTACCTAATGCCTTACGGCAAGTCGATAGCGGCATTTCTTTGATCTTATTGGCGGGTATTGTTGGTTCAATAATGTTTAGTGCGAAAGAAATCGTATCTTCACTTAACCCTATATACCAAGTGGACATTAGTTGGATTGGAATTATTGCAGCGATGACTATGATGGGTAGAATAATAGGCACAATAATAGAAAAGCGCCTACACATTGGCTATAGGCCGCTTTTATTCGTACTAGTTACAATCGTCGCTTCAACTGTGATTATCGAGTCTAATACCATTGCCGGCATCGTATTTCTTATAGCATCAAGTGTTGTCGCTAAAATGTTATCATACCGTCTTGTCTACAGGCTTTCTTCTCAGGCGCCTCAGTCACACATTGCATCCTTGCTCTCAGGCCTCGCCTTACTTGGCAGGTTATTTACCGCCGGTATAGTAATACTTGCTAGTATATTTGCAAGCTACGGTCACTTTAGCTACTCTTTCCTCTCAATAGGGCTAATTCTGGCGGTATTCGGCGGATACTTAGCTACCAACATACAGAAGCAAACATAGCCCCGATACACGGATCAGTTTGTAGTTATATACTGTTCTCGCCAGACTATGCTCTTTTTATAGTGTCTCAAATGTCTCATTTACTCCTTAAATTGTTCCAGACCTATATGCCCAGCCAATAGAATAGCCCACCGTTTTTGGTGGGTTTTTCTATTAACTGAGAACGCAGTGAGGGCTTCTAGGACCCCCGCGGGTGGTTCGCATATCAGTCTAATGCCCCATCCGCCAGCCGGCGGAGGGCGCATAGATTGAGATGGTCCCTCTCATCCCTCCATCCCAGCCATGATTTGCACCAAAGGTGACCCGTAGGGTTCAAGTCTTAGAATATACAGCAGCTTAAATTATAAGCTCAAGAAACTGACCAGATGGTCAGTTTCTTTGTTTTATCGATTGAATGATAGGATAATTCAATAAGGAGACACAACAATGGAAGAGAATGACAGAATAATCGCAGATGTGGGAGGCAAACTTAATATACTTGTAGACTCAAGTGCTTATCAGGAGTTAAGTAAGATAGCTGATGCCACAGGACAACACCCGTTGATTCTTATGGAAGCGTATCCCAAAATCAAGATTTTCTTTACCTCAGGTATGATTAACGAGAACATTCGAGGAAGCCTGGGCTTTAATGGAGAGACGAAATGGATGTTCAAACATTCTCTACATGAAGAAGGCGGGTTTTCTGGAAAAGAATCAGTATTTTTATACAATCACGAAAATGGAAGTATCCAGACTATTAAGATGAACAACATATCGGGTGTTGACTACGGCCAGATACTTATCGCTCAGAATCATAAGAACTTAGTATTGCTAACTAACGACCACGGTATGCTCAAAAGCGCCGGTGCGCTAATGGGTGGAAGAATCATGGACGTACCTAATCTCCTAGGACTAATGAAAGATACAGAAGATACGGTTTTGCAAAAACAATGGCAAAAAATGGTAGATTGGTATGAGTCTCATGGCGGATACACACCACCAAAGACAGTTAATTACATAGATGGGATAATACGCGACCCGCATCCACTAACAGGTGAAATTACAAGCCCTAAGCCAGAAGATATAACTATCATCAGGAAGAAAAGAAGAAAGTAATCAATTGCATATGACAAGAGATATCATGGCAAATCTAGAACTTATTCTATAAAGATTAGTTTCCGATCACAGAGCCCCAGATTAATACCTAGGTTACGAACGAGTCGAGTCTTCTCGAAATTTAAACCATTTCATAGAACATACTTTATATAAATTGGTTCTGCCTTTTCGGTAGTCACTGATCCGTCTGTTAGTTTCATACTTTCAGTTTGTTTGATTAACTCTTTTCTTAACTCTGGCACTAGATCTCTTGCATCTTTAAAGAAGTAGCTCTGTGCTTATTGCTTGTAGCTCTCCGGAAAGTTCCAGTAATACTTGTTTATTCATAAGTTCTCCTGGGTATATTATACTCTTTGTTTTTTTTGTAAGCCTACTAGTATTGAAGTACAATTAATGTGTATGAATTTATCAATAGACCCAACAAGAATCAAACAATTTTACGAAAGACATAGATCAGATTATTTACAGAAGAGAGGAAGTAGTGATCCTTCAGTATGGGATGAGAGCTACAAGTGGAGCTTACTGTCAAAATTAACTAATCAACTGAACTCTTTTAATGAAGTAGCCAGCAATAACATTAATGAGATATTGGATGTATATCTAAACTCGAATCCTCAATACGGTACACTAATTGACTGGAGAGAGGTTGAAGACCTTAAAACACTCGTATCAAAACCTAATGGCTGGCAAGTATTCAAAGAGCTGGGAGGCTGAGCTTCATAGTGTAGCTGATGTAATCGACTCAAGCAACAAGTCATTAGCTCTGTTTGGCATGAGTGACAAAAAATTTAGTCCACGATCATATGGATTTTTGCTAGCTGGGAAGAAACCTGAAATATTCCCCGTAATGTTGCAATCTCTTTACGACCTACTTAAAGAAGAGTTGGGCTATGAAACTGAATGGAAATCAGTAAGTCTCGGCGAAAAGTATCAGCTTTTCGCCGAAGCATGTAATCAGCTAAGCGAATTCATAAAAAATGATTCGATAGAACAAACTGTTAATGGCATCACCATCAATAGTCAATATCCTGCTCTTGATGGACAAGATTTCATTTACTCTATCCAGAGTCATTACAAAGCTAAACAGCCCAAAAAAATAACTAACAACTCTATAGATACCAATAATACCGAAGATTCACTTGCAGATAATTTAAAAAAAATAATTGCAGTGTACTCAGAAGAGAGCAAAAATGAATTCAAAGAAAATTCACTCACTAAGTCCATTACAAAAAAATACCTCAATTAATTGCCGCGAGTATAAAAAATAACGACAAATACACTGTTAAAGGCTCTGCAGGTCAAGGTAATTGGGCGGAAACTCCCTGGATAGCAATTTTAAATAAATCAATAACGAAATCAACCCAAGATGGTTACTACGTTGTTATATTATTGGAACCAGCGAGTCAAGTGCTATATATTACTCTTGGGGTTGGATGGACCCAATTTACAGACATGTATTCGCCGCAATCTTTGGCGAAAGAAAAATGCATCGAATACTGTAATTATATATACTCCCAGTTACAGTCTATTCCAAAAGGATTTTTCGCCGGGAGTATAGATCTCGATGCTAAAGGCTTATTGTCGAAAGGATACGAACAAGCCCAAGTAGTATCAAGAAAATATACACTAGAAGAAATTGACGATCTTAGTATAAAACGAGACATAGATACAATGATCAATCTTTACGATCAGGTATCAAATATGGTTGGAAATACTGTTATAAATATTGACTACTCAAATATAGCCTCCAGAAAGAAACTTCCAGAAATTGATAAGCAAATTAATAGGTTGACGCTCCTTGACGAAGTCGACAAAGTTAAGATTGAATTAGCGAAGTTAATCAATGATAAAAAACCTGCACAAATCGAGGTAATAATAAAAAAAGCAGCACGAAACAGAAAGATAGCTAACTTGTACAAGCAAAGTAAAAACTATATTTGTGAAATATGTAATCGTAAGCCGTTCACTCAACAAAACGGAGAGCCATATGCAGAAGCCGATCATGTTCAACCTCTTGGAAATGGAGGCATAGATTCGCCAGACAACCTTAGATGTTTGTGTTCACAATGTCATGCAGTAATCACACATGGATCAAAAACAGAAGTTGATAATTTACTCAGAGAAATGAAGTAGCTATTTGTCAGGTTGGAAAACCTAATATCTAGACACTGTTCAGAAAACCTCGTAGCATCTCAAATGTCTCTCTTTACCCATAATCGTTCCAGACCTGCAATGCTCAGCCAAGCTTTGCATCAAAAATGACCGTATGTCTCCTTTGGACTAAATCAAACAAATAGTAAAGATACTATCACTAGTGGAGAATTTTTGCCTTTAGGTTATGGAACACTCTAAAAACGCGCTATAATCTATATAGTTATATTAAAGAACAATTTAAGAGGAGATAGACATGGCTAAGGGATATTGTGTTAAATGTAAAGAAAAAGGCGTTGATTTGTCAGCACCAGAGATTCACCAAACTAAAAAAGGTGGTTTCATGGCCAAAGGTAAGCACGAGAAATGCGGTACAACTGTTTGCGCAATGATGTCTAAAGACAATGCCGAAAAAGCAGTAGTAGACGGCGCAAAAAAAGCCTACTAACTCCTATTATAGTAACCTTTGCTTATTAAGTTTGCATAGACTAAAAGGTTTAGACCTTAATACTTGCTAATTTAAGTTACGTTTGGTGAAGCACAGGTCTAGGCTTTCGGGTCTAGACCTGTGCGCTGAGCCAAAAGATAAATATGATTACTATGCTTAAATTAGGTTTGCATGTGGTCAATAAATTAACCAATTTACCACTTTTTGTGCGAACAAAGAGTGGTGTAAAAAATCGCAGCGGGCGGGAAGAACAACTATTGGATGTCTTTAAAAAAGAACTGTTCCTGCGGGACTCCCGTTGGTCGGTCTTGTTAGTTGTTAAATAGGAGTAATAAGACCTGTCCTCGGAAATGACTCAGCTCTTTTTTTAAAACATCCATCGGTTTTCCCGCTTTATGCTGAAGTACCTCAAGAGTTACATCTGATAATGCAAAGCTGTTTGTAGCTCACAGCATCATCTTGAAACTGATGAATCTTAGTTAAACATTGGTCGAATCATTGCCGAGGACTACCCAAAAATAATCAAAAAAGTAAAGATTTTTGGGCGCTTGCGTTCCGCAGGCACGACTAATTATTAGCTAAGTTCAATCACGTTTTAAGGTGGCTGCGGGGTTTTGCCATACTTTTGACCTGATGCAAAAGTATGAAAATAACATAAAAATAGATAACTAAAAATAGATTACTGAATGTTAGTTTCAAAACGTTCCTAAGACATTCCTATCCAAAAATAACATCGGTTAAAACGGCTTGTTACGTAGCATGCTACGTAACAAATAAATATAAAAACAGTAAAGAGATTTATACCTAAAAACCGCGAACCTAAATTTATCAATTAGCAAGACTAAGGCTACACCCACTGTACAAGGTTGAACCTTGTACAGTGGGTTTTATACTCAAGTTTTTGAGTTTTTTAGGGACAATCTGACAAAAAGTATGATTAACTAATATGTATTATGAGAAGATTTAGCAAGAAATATTCCCTGGCCTGTTTTTCTCCACCCGTTATGATAGCGACTTTTATTATTGAGGTTAGCTTAATCATCTATACGCTTTTTGTTAGAAAATCAAACCTAGCCGTAAGATTAGGAGTTTTACTTTTGGCTATTCTAGCAACTTTCCAATTAGCAGAATAGGGTGTCTGTGAAAATTTAGGTTTTAACAACACCATCTGGTCTAAGTTAGGATTTAGCGTAATAACTCTACTGCCGCCTATAGGCATACATTTAACATTAGCGATAGCTGGCAAGAAAAATAAACTCGTCTACCTTGCCTACAGCGCTGCAGTCATTTGGATTGTATTATTCCTATTTGGCAACATAATGGCCGGAGCGGTATGTAGAGGCAACTACGTTATTTTTGATTTTAGGTCTCCCTTTGAGGGATATTACTACATATATTATGATTTGCTTCTTGCTGTAGGTATATGGTCTGGAATTTGGTTAGCCTACAAGGCAAAAAAAGCAAGAATCAGGGCTGCGCTTGTCTGGTTGGTTATAGGCTATGCGTCTTTTGTTATACCAGCTATGATTTTTACAAAAATTACAAATAACCACGAGCCTACCAGCCCCCTTCCGTCCGTTCTTTGCGGCTTTGCGATCCTACTAGCGCTAGCTATAAGTTTCAAAGTACTGCCCAATTCTTCTCACAAGAAATAAGCTAAATTTTTCAAGAAGTGTATAGACGTAACCAATTTTTTGATATACAATAGCTTTAAGCATAAACTTATTAAGACTATGATAAATAGCCAAAAACCCCACCATAATGGAAACGTATCTCCTCTGGGAAATCCTCATATTTATGTCCACAAAATAGAACATGACTTATTAGCAGCCTTAAAAATTATATTACTTTCTTTAACGACTATTCTTTTTATTAATATTGTATACTCGGACATTTACTACGCGTCCAATATACCGTTCAGTGATTTAGGAATAGTTGATTTACAAACATTCGCGAAAAACTTCCCTTGGTTTGCTCTGGTAATTTCGCTAATCAGTGGATATTTTATGATTCTGATAGTGTTTAGGTTTTTAGCAAAGCACGAGAATCACATCAACTACAAACATTATTTTGCAAACAGATTGCACACAAAGCTAGTGCTATCACTACTAATAATCGGCTTATATGGCATATTGTTATCAAATCTTACACAAATAGATAACACATTTGAAAACTCAAATTTTGTCTACAACTTAAGCACTTACAAAAATTTTACTGACAAGCACATTGTTGTTGGTACCGTATTGGAGATTAGAGATAATAGCGTAATTGTTCTTGACGAAAACGAAAATACCTACGAGATAACTACGGGTAATGAGCAGAACGGAGGCACTAATCCTGACATCAGTGTAGGTGACAGGGTTGCAGTACACTCCAATATATCCAAGGATAATATTAGAACTGCTCCGGCTTCAAACACTGTAGTTGGTGTGGTTCAAGAAGTAACCGAAAATTCAGTAATATTACAAGATAGTAATAACAATGTTTATGAAATCCCTACTACGAACGATAAAGGAGTAAGGCTTATAGCTTCTAGTAATACTCCAGTGGTTGTAGGAGACACTATAGCCATACATACCGTGACGCCCACTAAGGAAATTGTAAGTGACCCAACTATAAAAGTTACTACAGATTTAACGCAATCTAACAGTCCTAGTGTTGATGCAGCGATTTCTAAGATTAGTCCAACTTACAGTAAACCACCCACAACAAATAACACACAGCCAGCTATTACTGAAGTAATCAAGGTCTCTGCTAAAGAGATAATAACTATCACAACTGGGCCTGCAGTAAAAGTGAGTAGTAAAGCTCCGGTAGTAATAGCTGCAGCACCGATAGTAAAGAATCCTAATATAAAGCCAACAAGACCAAGCCCAGCTCCTACACCTGCACCAGCTCCTGCTCCAGTTCCTGTACCAGCTCCGATTGTTACACAAGCACCTCAGCCAACTCCAAGCCCTGCTCCCACCCCCACTCCTGCACCAGCTCCTGCGCCCGCCCCACTAAGAGCACCTGATGCAGATGTTTTGGTAGTAGGATCAGGCCTGGCAGGCTGGGCAACAGCAATATCTGCTGCAAGAGAAGGAGCTAAGGTAATCCTAGTTTCCGAAACTTCCTGTATAGGAGGTCAAGCCACTTGCGCCGGTGTATCAACATGGGATGCAACATGGATACCAGCAGCCGGTGGACCTTGGGGCCTAGATAAAGTATTAGAGGACTCAATGAATAGCAGGTACAAAGCAGCTAATGTACGAATAGGAGGATGTTATAGCCCCGTAGCAAACCCAGGTCCTGACACCTACATTGCAGGTGATAATTTTTGCCCTCACCCAGATAGGCTTGAAGACGGATTAAGGGATTTTTTGAAGTTCTTTTCAGCAAATATTACAGTAAAGTATGCAGACGTATATGAAATCAAAACTAATGGTGTTATTAGAACAAATATTGGCGAGTTGAGAGGCAAAGTAGTTGTAGAAGCAACTGAAACCGGAGAGCTTATACCCACTTCTCTAAGAAGATCTGTTAGCCCTTTGTGTAGGCAAAAAACCACTTACGTAGCAGGTCTAAGAAACGGTGGTAATGGTGCTCGTCTCTCTACTTACTCTGTTCCGATTTCCCCAGGTTATAATGCATTATTAAATGACTGGTGGACCACAGGAAAATACCATTGGGCAGGGTTAACCGGTCTACAAGGCTTACCCGTGTACAGAAGAACTCACGATTTAAACGGTGAGTTGGTTGTTTATCTAAACTGGATGAATGATGCTGCAACAGCATCCGAAAGCTATAACAACACCAAACAAATGCTAGCTTTCTTGGCAACAAAAGGCTATGGCAATTGGATGTACGGATTCAGAAAAGCACCATACATAAGAACTTCAGATTTTCGTCTAAATGGACAGACGCATCTAGGAAATACACCAAGAAATGTTGACTCGTTTGCATCTTCCGTCGCTGTAGCAGGATACCGCGCAGATTATCATGGAACAGGATGCCCTACGGCCTCTGAAGGAGCTGAGCCATACGGAATATATGATATACCAGCCGGGATAGGAATTCCTGCACAAAGAGTTCCAATAATTGTTGCTATGCCTAGGTCTGGAGATGTCAGTGACACAAAAGCAGCTAGCCTTAGAATGCAACCAGATGAAATCGGATTCGGTGAAGCTATGGGCAAGATTGCAGAAATTGCCGCAAAGAAAAACATCTTGCCCCAAGACGTAAATATAAATGAAGTTAGGTCTCTGTTACAACTACGCGGTGCTAAAATTGATGCTAATTAAGGTCGCGTAAAAAATCAGTTACTGCATCTGTAGCTTTATGAGCGTGTTTACCCATGAGAATCCCAGGATGAGTCGCCTCAGGTACGATTACTAGCTTTTTATTGTAATACCTGGCCATGGCCTTGGTGGAATCTAGTGCTATACCAAATGGCAAACTCTTGCCATTTTCAGCGGCAATAAATAGCACATTCTTGTTAACCAAAAGTTCTTTATTTACTGATACCCCTTTTTTACGTTGTCTTCTAGCGGCGCCAGACTCGTTTCCCAACATACCATTAAGTAACATTAAATCTTCCTGTGACATATCATTTAGCGTACTCATGATAGAGGCTTGGTCTGTTGGCATACCGACGTCCATAGCATTAAATGTATCAGGGATATTTTCTGTAGATTTAACCCCTTGGACCTCTAAAGTAGGGCTTGGGTCTATAGCGATAATAGATTTTACAACTTTCAAGTCAGCCAGCATTAGTGCCGTTAGACCTGACATACTATGTCCTATCAAATTTACATCTGTTAAGTTTTCTACTAGTATCACATCCTTAATATTTTGGGCGTAACTATCCATATCGGTAGCTAGAAGATTTCCTTTGGATTCCCCGTGACCTTGCAAATCAAGTGTTATCACTTTATATCCAGCACTCTGGATAGGCTCTACAAAGTATAGCCACATCTTTGAGGATACAAATGAGCCATGCACAAGAACTACACTTCTATCTCCTTCTCCGTAATTTTGGTATCTAATTCCGCTCTGAGTTGTTCTTGACATCTAAAAATCCTCTGCTTTTATATTTGTCGAAAATACTTACTGCGGCAAAAATGAAATATTTATTTTAGTAGTATCTGGTAGTTTTGTGGCTGTTAGTTGGTACCTTAGACTTTCATCACTCTTAGTTGCGGTAGCACCGTAAACAGTTGGTACTGGATGAGCTGGCGGCGAGTAACTCCAGCCAGCTAACGAAGAAAATGCTGAAGAATAAAATGCGCCTATAGTAGTTAGATCATCTGAAGTAGTAAGTTCTAAGCTAATACCATCGTTCAAATTATCAGAAGTTCTGCCACTATCCGTAATTGTAGCTCCTGGGTACTCAGGCAAGTTGTATTGTTGGTATAGTGCAGGATATGCACTACTTGTTGGGGCACTATTGTTCGAACTATTAATCTGATCTTGCGTTGCGGTAGCTACTGTTTCTTGTACACTATTGCCGTCTTCATCATTTCCGCTGGCGATTACATAGTATACCCCACCGCTAATTATTAAAGTTATTGCAATTAATACTACTATTGTCACAAAACCATCATTATTGCTTTTCATCCTCATAGTAATCCTCCTTTTTAACCTTTAGCGCAATTATACCAGACAAAATTCTATAAATCACTTATTACGTCTAGATATTAATTACTATTTTTAGTTATAGGTCGGTAAAAATTATTATAAATTGATATAATTAGCTTATGACTAGGGCTAAAAAAGAAAACTATAAGCGTAAACCACCCATTAAATACTCACTAAACTACTACAAAGAAGTTATTATGGGTATTTTAGCAGTGATGAGCTTAGCTTCTGTTGGCTACGAGCATTTTCTACATCCTGCCTTACGGGTAGTTGACGATATTGCTAACCTAGATATAATAATTGCCTTGATTTTCTTAAGTGACTATTTCTGGTTATTGTATAAAGCAGAGAACAAGGTAAAATTTATTTTTGGTGAGTGGTACCTATTGCTTGCTTCAATCCCTATTGTTGACAGTTGGGCAGAGGGGCTAAAGGCTCTAAGATTATTTAAACTATTTAGGTTAGTTAGAGCAGAAGAACATATCAATTTTTCCTGGAAACAATATAAGCAAGACCATAAATAACGAAGTTTTTGTTACGTAACAAGCTACGTAACACTCTTAACTACGAGACCGCTAGCTTTTAGTTTTTAGTACTTAGTCCCCAGAGTTTTTCAAACATTAATTTCTGCAATTGAGAGATACCTTTATCGTGAATGAGTATTCCCCTTACCTGCCCCTTATCTTCTAGGGAAAGTTCTGCAACTTTATCTCCATATATTATTAAATAGCTAGAAGGTATAGATTCAGAGGACATAAACCTCCTCTCGGATAACGACGCAATGTTTCCTCCTCCTCCTATGGCAAGCACTCTGGCGAAAATCCCAAGATTTATGCGTTGTTTTGTGTAGTTTTTAAATTTTGTGTAAAGATGATTACTGATTTCAGCTGATGATATTACGTCGTACTCTTTTACTTTTTGGGCGGATACAGTATTTAATACGTCTTTGAGCAACACCGAAATCTCCTCTTCTCCCTCATAAAACTTCGTAAACTGTTGTTGAGAGCTAAGAGAATTTTGAGACTCTAGGTCTTCAACATATCTACTAACTAGCTTAAGCTGATGCCCCAGTTCGTAATATTTATTCTCTGTATATAGCTTTAAAGACTCGGGTGGGTTAGCAAAATAAATTCTTCTTGAACTTTTATATTGACTTCCTACAAGCCCCAAAGAAGACAATTTTTTAATTATATCAAAAGTTGTTCCTCTATTTAAACTCGTTGACTCTGCGATCTTACGAATACTAGTACCGTTACCTCGCTTGACCATCGCTACATATACATTTATGTCGCGTGGCTCTAGACCTATGATTCTTGCATCGATTTTGGTAGACATTACATGACAATCATACAACCTATAAAAGGTTTTCTCAAAATATTGTCAATGATTATCAGCCATTTTTCCTGTTAGCACTGCCCAATACGCAGTATCATAGCCTGGTACTAATTAAATAGAAAGGGCCATTATATGAAGGCGGCTATACAAGAACATATACCGGGAGAAATCATCGATGCTTTTCACCCAAGTGGAATAGAAGAATTCACAAGACTATCAGGAGGAAAGATAAATGATACTTTTAGGGTTAGGGACAAGTCGGAAGAGGACTCTATTTTACAAAGGTTGCACCCCGCAACTGCCTCCCTACTACCATCAGATTATCGGATAGTATCTACTCACTTAGCTGTCACAGGTTGGGAAGTTGCAGCGCAAAGAGAGACTACAGACGGCAGAATTCATATGCCTGATGATTCTGAAAGAATATGGAGATCCTTTGATTTTATAGATTCTGACAATACAAGCCACAAACCACTAACCCTTGAATCCACAGTAGCTTTAAGCTCCTTGTTAGGTAGACTGCATAACTCACTCTCCGATTTAGATCATAGACCTACGCAAAAAATACCGCATTTTCATGATACCAGTTACTATATCGATTTACTTGCCGAAATAGAGGGTGAATTGCCCACGAAACAAGTGCGTGCTCTCGCTAGAAGTATGGTAGACCTTTCGTTAAAGCTTGAGCTGCCAGAAGCCTCACCGCAGATAATTCATGGTGACCCAAAATTGGATAACACCCTGTATAGAAAGGGTAGGCCTTTCACCTTCATAGACTTCGACACGATAATGGAAGCTAATCCGATGATTGATGTCGGAGATATGATAAGGTCTATCTCTGGGAAACTCGTCTTAGATGAAAGTGCACCGCGTCTTGATATAGAACCAATAGCAGAAGCATACAGACAGGAAGCACAGCCCAGTCAATCTACGGACCGGTTTACTGTTGAAGCCCTGGAAGCTGGCAAGCTCATAACTCTGGAGTTAGGAATGAGATATCTAATTGATGCAGTTCAAGACAATTATTTTAGTTGGGACCCTACTACTTTTCCTACCAGGGCTGCCCACAATATAAGTCGAGCAGAAGCTGCATGGAATACATTTAACTTTCTAAGATCATAAAATACGTATCTACTAAATATCTATATCCAGGTTTAGTGCTTCATTATCGGATGGGCTGAGAAGAGTAATGCCTTGTTCATCGAGCAATGGTTTTAATATTTTGTGTAACCAAGTATTTGCTTCATCCCTGTAAAACCAGTCGTGTATAGGCAAAACATACTTAGGTTTGAGCTCTAAAACCTTATTTAACCCCTCTCCAACATTACTAAATGGCGCAACAAAGGGCATAGCTAAGATTGGGGATGTTTCTCTAAATTTATAGCTGTCTCCTGGATGGCTAAACACGTCCATAAAAGTATATCCAGTATTATTAGAAACTGGAATGTTAGGCAACGGTAGTTCTTCATGTTCGGCTACAAAAGATTTAATATAATCCAAGCCGCTTACTAAATTGCAGCTAATTCCCGCCCTTCTTATACTGGATACTACTTCTTGATTGCCAACTATTGATAAATCTGGAGACTTCACTTGAAGCTGTTTTATTAAATCAACACTAAGATGATCTCCATGATTATGAGTTAAAATTATTGCATCAAGATTAATAATGTTTTCATTTTCAAGAAGTCCAGAATTTATACTATAAGCTCCAGGGTCAAAGACCACAGTTTTTTCAGATGCCTTTATCAGTACACAAGAATGGCTATATTTTGTTAATGATATATTCATATGTCTCCTAATATTAATACATACAGTTTATACGATATTGATGGTAGACTACTAGTGTATTTAAAATAACAACATAGTAATCGTATATACATGCGAGACGGAGAAAAAAATGGACTACACGTTAACTAGAAAAGTATTAAAGTTGATCGGTGCTGAGCTCACGATGATTGATCAAAACCAGCAACAAGTAGCGTTTATTAAGATGAAGGGGTGGAAACTCCGAGAAGAGATTACTGCTTTTACAGACAACAATATGCAAAAAAAATTATTTAGTATCAAGGCACGTCAAATTATAGATTTTGGTGCTACATACGACATAACCGATCCCGATACGGGAAACAGACTAGGATCTTGGCGTAGAAAAGGTCTTAAATCCTCTTTTATCAGAGATACCTGGGAACTATTAGACCCAAGTGACAACCAGATAGGTACTCTAACAGAAGACAGCGTAATAGCTGGACTAGCAAGACGTTTTGTTAGTATTGTTTCTTTAATTTTTCCTCAAAAATATTCTTTAAAAATCGGCGAACAAGATGTTGCAAACTTTCAGCGTTCTTATAATTTGATACGTGTTAAATATGATGTCCATATAGACCCAAACGCGGTTAAACAATTTGACTACCGTATCATTTGGGCCGGTGTAACCATGTTAGGCATTATGGAATCATCCAAATCTTAAAGATTACTTCGAACTAGGCGTATCCGACTATGGTAAAATTACTCTAATGGTTTATTAATTTATAGGAGTAATACAATAATGGATATTGTTTATGATTTGATAGTTTTAGGTAGTGGAGGTGCTGGCTACCAGGTAGCTATGAAGACAAAAGAGGCTGGATGGAATGTTGCCCTCGTTAATAAAGGACCTTTTGGCGGAACCTGCTCTGTGAGAGGCTGTATCCCTAAAAAAGTTCTAGCCGGTTCAGCAGAAGTAGCTGACTTAAATAGAAGACTTAAAGATTTAGGAGTAATTGAAACGCCTGCAGTAATGGATTGGCCTGGAACAATTAAATTTAAGAAAACTTTCACCGATCCTGTTCCGGCAAGTACCGAAAAAGCTCTAAGAGATGCTGGAATTGATGTATTTATTGGAAATCCAAAATTTGTAGACAAACTTAAAGTTGAAGTTAATGGAAAAACATTAGAAGCAAAGCAAATTCATATAGCCGTTGGTGCCGAACCAGCTAGACTTCAATTTGAAGGCTCTGAACATCTAATAACCAGCGACGACTTCTTAGACTTAGAAAACTTACCTAAAAGCATTGTGTTTGTCGGCGGAGGCTATGTGTCTTTTGAATTCGCGCATGTTGCGGCTCGATATGGCTCAAAGGTAACTATTCTAGAATCTAGTGAGAGGTCCTTAAAAATGTTTGATGAGGAAATTGTAGAAAAAATCGTAGAAGCCACAAGAGAAATTGGTATTGAAGTTGTATTTAATTCCAAAGCACAGAAGATAGAACAAACCGCTTCCGGCTATACGGTTTTTGACGGTAATAACTCATACGAAGGCGAACTTATCGTAAACGGAGCTGGTAGACCACCAGGATTAGCAGACTTAAATCTAGAAGCTGCGGGAGTTGAATACGATACTAGAAAAGGTATTACAGTAGACAAACATTTAAAGAGCGTTAGCAACCCTAACATATACGCAGCAGGTGACGTAGCTAACGCAGGACCACCGCTATCGCCTGTTGCAGGAGTCCAGGGTGGTATAGTCGCTGATAATTTGTTGGGTAAAGAACGAGTACAACCAAGTTATATGTCTACTTCTAGTGTCATCTTTACGACTCCGACCGCGTCAAAAGTCGGATTATTGGAGCCTGAAGCCGATAAATTAGGCCTAGAGTACGATACTGTGAAAACTGATTCTACGGGCTGGTTTGATGCTAAAAGACTCGGTCAGAAGTACTCACTTAGCAAAGTCTTGGTAGAAAAAGAAACTCATAAAATTATTGGTGCACATCTTGTAGGTAACCACGCTGACGACTTAATAAACATTTTTAGTTTAGCGGTTGAGTTTGGCTTAACGACAGAACAGCTAAAGCAGCCAATAATGGCTTTCCCTACTTCATCCGATGACATGCGTTATATGTTCTAGCTACTTTGCGAAAATAAATTTCTAGTAGTACAATCCTAGTAGTTAACTATAGGAGATACGATGGAAGAAGATAATAAAAGCACTGTTCAACCAGCAACAGAACAAACAACCAAAAAGAAAAGTAAGTTTGGTAAAGCTATTAAATTCGCAATCTTGGGATTTGTTGGGTTTATAGCAATAGTAATAGGGATAGCTTTCTTTGCAACAAGAGGAGCCTCTAATACAGCTGGTGAAATAATCAGCAACTTGCAAAAAGGTAACTGTTCAACGATATACAACGACCAGAGTAATGAAGTATTCAAACAATCAGGCTCATTAGAAAATTGGAACAAAGTATGTGATCAAATCAGCAAAATTCTTACCGGAACGGTTTCCCAAAAAGGAGTAAATGTAAGTGGTCAAACTGGAAGTGCTTCCACTTCACAAGTGAAATACACAATAGACGGTAACGACCGTATCACATACGACATCACGGTGTCTATGGTGAAAGATAACGGAACTTGGAAAATGCAAGAGTTTCTAAGCAAAGCTCAGCAATCCGACAATTCACAGCCTGCCACACAAAATTAACCAGATTATACTGCTGTATAAATCATAGTTCTTAAGCTACAATGATACCTATATGATTATTAGGTATATAGCTCATGTAAAATGGTTCACAGAACCAACTAAAATAATCGACAGACTTAATTTTAATGAATGGATAGTCGTTGCTATTTTTGTAACTTTTAGCCTTATAGTTCTACGATATATATCAAACCAAAATTATACGGCTAAACTTAGTAAGAAATTAGATAAAAAATATAAACACTACAGAGAATGGGTCCCTCTGATAGTCAGAGTCTCCACGGCTTCGTTTTTAATTACCAATCTTTTAAGTGGCTATAGCATAGCGCCTAACATTCTTTCAGACGGTGCTATTTATAGCATATCCTCAGCCCTATTCACAGTCACTGCAATAATGTTGCTCTTGGGGGTATACACCAGAACTGCCTCTGTGCTCATGATATTAGGATACCTTTTAATGATAGCTCAAAATAACCCCACAAGCATACTGGAGCACTTTGAATACATAGCAATCAGTCTTTACCTATACACAAGAGGTCCAGGAAAGTATTCACTGGCCGGGTGGCGGCATAAAGACAATCTAAGTAAAATATACACTAAATACTCTAATCATTCATTAAAATTGTACAGGATTGGAATTGGCTTAACGCTTTCTATACTTGCCTTAAGCGAAAAACTTATAAATTTGTCTCAATCTCATGATTTTCTGAATTCCTATCACTGGAATTTTTTAAGTTCTCTAGGTCTAGAAGATAGGGGCTTTATTATATTAATAGGAGCTTTGGAGCTAGTAGTTGGAATGGCTTTAATATTAAACTTAGTACCTCGTGCTGTTGTTGCGTTGATTCTTGCCTTGATGATTGTTACAGCTTCGCTACTCGGAGTTCAGGAAGTCTATGGGCACTTGTTTGCACTAGGCTTATTTACGGCTATTTGGGTAAACGATAGCAAAAAAGCAAGTTATAGCTAAATAGCCATGGCTGCACTTGCAATTAAACATTAGCAGGTTTAAGATACAACCAATTAACTTTAAAAAAAGGGGTGATATGAAAAAATGGTTAAAAAGAAATAAACTGAGACTATTAAGGGTTGGGATTGGTGGTATTTTTCTGGCAAATTCTATCGCAGCATTTGTCTCACCAGATGAATTTAAAGAGCTATTAGAACTCAATAGCATTACCTCCTCCATTGGACACGCTAGTTTATTAGTCTTTTTAGTAGGATTAAATGACGGCTTGTTATCGTTATTGTTGTTTAGCGGAAAATATAAAAAACTTGTTGCAGTCTGGGGCTCAGCGTGGATGGTAGTTGTAATCTATATGACCGGGGTTTGGACTCCAGATTTCATCGAACATGCAGCAGTAGCAAGCTTATTAGGATCATACTACAGCGAAAAATAATATGTAAGTATAGGGATGAACCTATTGGCCCTTTACCATTACCAGAGCAACCAAAAACATACTCTCAGCCCAACCGAGTGGGGTATTTTTGTTATACCTCTCAGATTGTGAGTAATACAATTCTGGAATATTACCTTTAAAAACTGTCTGTTTTGCCTTTGCTAAGTACTTTTTGGCCTCATTCTCTTGCCCCAAAAGATGGCAGATTATTGCTAGCCAGGAAAATCCAAAACTCCACTCTGCTTCTTCTGAATACCCGTCTTCATTAGCATTGTAGTACTTATCAAATTTATAGCGTATAAGGCCTTTATCCTTTTCTAGGTGGTAAGTAACGTTATTAATAATAGTATTTGACATATCCTTATCAACAATATCGTAAGGATATATAAGCGAAAGTAAAGCTAAATCAGCAAATTTAGTAGCTGACTCTCTAGGCAATAGCTCGTCTAATGCTTTTCTCCCGTTTTTTATAGCGTTCTCTGGAATATTGACGCTTCCTATTTTTTGCCACTTTTCTAAAGCAGCCAGAACTGCACCGATCGAACTAGAGTGTAGCTCTTCCCCTTCTTCCCACATGCCAGAATCCGGTAATTTCCAGTATTCTATATTGCATACATAGTCGATCAAAGTTTGGATCATGCTATGGTCTTCGGGGTTACGTATCATACTCTTGCCTTGAGCTTCAAAACAGGCTAGCTTAAATAATATAGCTCCAATGGCATCGTTCTGCTTGTTACCCCAGTCTTCCCAAAATTCAGTCAAATTTTCAGGATTATATCTAGCGTGAATAAATTGCCAGCTTTCAAAAGGCTTATTAGTTACAGCCCAATTAATCTTATCTTTATGGGCAATAAAAATATCCAACAAAGCATGATATACGCGCTCAACAGTGTCCCAATCACCTATCTCTTCGAATGCTAGTGCCTCATAAACATTATCCCGAAGCCATACCTTGTCATAGCCGGTACCTACCCCTGAAGATGCCAAGAACAAGCCAGAAGCAGTTTGGAGCTTTTTTAATACCTCTACATGGTTCTTTATTAATTTTTGATTATCGGGCATACTATTTACTATTCCCGTTTTGATGTTGGTGGGAATTAAGTAAGTTCTTTGAGCCTATAAATTCCTCTAGGTTTATTAATATTTTTTCAGTACCGCTTCCATTTCTAAACTTAGCTTTAATTATCGCTAACTCGGATAGTTTGTCGAAATAATCTGCTGCAAGCTCTAATACTACTAAGATATTTTGGTCTTTTATGGTTTTAGCTCTCTTACTCAGGACTATTGATGCCTTTTGCGCAAATGATATCGGGTCAGAGCACTCAATACAAAAACTGTTTTCTCCAGGTTGATACTTAACACCACCCACATTATATTCCCCTGCGCTACCTATAGAGTTGAGGACTTCGTCTATAATATTCTTAGCGATTACCATCGCTTCTCCTACTGTATTGTTTCCGTCTGGACTATAGACCATTAACCCTCCTTACTTGGTTATACTTAGAGTAAGACGATCGTCTACATCTATTATACCCTGATTGTGTAGATTGACGGGCCATTGACGAAAAATTAGGATTATTTATATTCTTATGCTATAATAATCGTACATTGTTTTTCTTTTGATCCAAATTGTTAGTGTAAAACCTATATTTGAAGCTTCGAGATAAAGGCAACCAAATATAACTAATAATTTTAAGGATCTTTTTTTATGCCAAGAACATACTATTCATCAACACGCGCAAAATTTAAACCGAGACGAAATACCGGATTCCAAGGGAATCGTAACAGGTCTTCTCGTAAGAGAAGAGGTCAGTATATCGACCCTAGCAGATTTATAAAAAAAGCTAAACCTATAACTGAGGGTACTGAGTACACTCCTGTGAATTCTTTTGAGGATTTTAACGTTAACCAGCTAATTAAAGACAATATCAAAAAAGCTGGAATTATAAAGCCCTCGATTATCCAGGATAAAACCCTCCCCCTCAGTCTTTCCGGCAGAGACGTAATAGGTATAGCAAACACCGGTACTGGTAAAACTATCGCATTTTTATTGCCAATATTAGACAAAATCATGAGTAACCGTCAAGACAAAGCTCTAATAATTGCTCCAACCCGAGAATTAGCTCTTCAAATTAAAGAAGAAGCCAAGTGGTTATCAGAAGGTAACCATGTAAAAAGTGTTTTACTTATAGGTGGCACTCCAATAGGTAGACAACTGCGTGATCTACAAAGAAGACCTAGTATAATTGTTGGTACACCAGGACGCATAAAAGATCATATTGAGCGAGGTTCTCTACGTTTATCAAACGTCAGCACCGCAGTGCTAGACGAGGTAGATAGAATGCTAGATATGGGATTTATAAAAGATATTAAATTTATCTTAGATAAACTACCCAAAGAAAGACATTCGATGTTCTTCTCGGCAACAATGGGCCCAACTATTGATGGCCTCATAAAACCTTTCTCAAATGACCCTATTACTATTATAGCTAAAACCGCTGAAACCAGTGATAATGTAGAGCAGTCTATAATAAAATACTCCGCTGATACTGACAAAATAGATAAACTACATAATTTGCTAATTACCGATCACGTTAAGAAAACATTAATTTTTTGTGAGACCAAGAGATCTACAGAAAAACTAAGTAAAGAACTAATAACCCGCGGTTTTACATCGGATGCGATGCACGGAAACAAGAGCCAAGGACAACGACAACGAGCTTTAGGCAAGTTTAAAGACGGCCATGTTGGTATTCTGGTTGCTACGGATGTTGCAGCTAGAGGAATTGACGTGGATAGTATTACACATGTCATTAATTATGACATACCACAAACCTATGACGACTACACACACAGAATTGGACGTACCGGTCGAGGCGATAAAACTGGATACGCAGTGACTTTTGTTGGCAATAAGTAACGGAACAATTAATATCGCTTAAGATTACTGCTATACTGGCTGTATGCAATCAAAGACGATATTATCTGAGTTACTAAATAGTGCAAGCAATGCTCATCATGAACACTTCGAGCGCACAACAGGCGGTGAAGACAGGGATTGGTCCATATGGTACAGCAACTGGTTACTAGGTCAACCCGATTTCTTAGCACTTTTTGATGATAGCTCTGATTTTTATAATGCAAAACTTATATATACATTGCTAGCTTTAGACATAGACTATACAGCTTCTAGTAAAGACCAATCTTGGAGTGATTATTACGCAGAGCATTTTCTAGATTATATTAATAAAATGACTAGTAATTAATACATGTACTTTGCTACTGCTGAACAAATGGCTTATCTGGACGAAATAGCTGTCTCGGATGGCTTACAGATACGCCAGATGATGGAACTTGCTGGTTGGGGTATGCTGCAACTTTTTACGCGATTAGAAATTCCTAAAGACTCGAGAATAGCGGTTATCGTAGGAAAGGGTAATAAAGGTGGAGACGGTCTTTCTGCCGCAAGACACCTCATTAATTACGGTTTTCTCGTAGATATCTACCTATTGGAGGACGATATCAGTACTGATTCCAGACATCATTTAAATCTCTTGATAAAAATGAACGCAAATATAATTCGTTATACGGACCAAAATTTTGGACAATACAGCATACTTATTGATAGTCTTATTGGTTACCGTATGACAGGAAAGCTACGAGAGCCTTATGACAAAGCTGTACAGAACATAAATTCAGCAGGATCAATGGTAGTTAGCTATGATATCCCAACAGGAATAAAGGCTTCTGATAAGGAGCCGGATCAGCTTAGTGTTAAAGCAAACTATACTTTGATGCTTGCAATGCCAAAAATAGCTGCACAATCAATAGATTCTCAACAAATATTTGGTGATATTTACCTAGCGGACATAGGAATTCCAGATTACCAATATGACCAAATAGCAAAGCAATCAAGACCTAATTTTGAACATGACGGACTACTTAAATTAACAATCTAAGAATGTATTTTAGCAAAAAGCTTAGGAAAATACGCTGGTACAGCCTTGGTATACTGTAAATAACCTTCATAAACAGTTTTTAATTTAGATTCCTCATACCTAGTTTTAAAAACAAAAAATACCACAATCGTAGGATAGAGTGCTATGATATACCAATTTTCTGAGTTTAAATTAACCCCTAACATAACCAACCATACTGCCACGTACATCGGATGCCTAATAACACCGTAAATTCCAGCAGTAATTAACTTTCCATTCTTCACTGGATCTGGCGCGACTGACAAGTATCTTCTAAGATCATAGATTGCTTTCAGCCCTATTAATAAACCTAGCACAATCATTACACGCTCTGCCGTAACTAACCAGTATGGCGTCATGAACATATGCCTAGAGGGTAAAAATATGAACAAGCCTATTATTATAATTTGTGAATATACCCATTTCATTTAAAGCAATCTCTCCTGTGTTTTTACTGTTATCTTTTTAAGTTTTGAAGCCAACACTGTTTCCGATATATTTATATTGAGTCTCTTGATAGAAGCCGTGAAACCAGATTTGATTACAATAGAGCTCTTAGATATATCAAAAAACTCTGACATAACTTCTTTTAGTCTCACATTAGCCTTGCCGTCCTTGGCTTGAGCGTTAAGCTTTAGAGTTAAAATCTTACCGTCCCATATCAAAGATTCCCTTTTTCGACCAGGTTTTACTTGTACTATCAGTTTCATTTATACTCTATTCTATACGACCGCAAGCAAGTCTAGCCCCACCACTATGACCTGAACCAGACTCACCTGGTGAATATGGATCAGGCGCATCGTGAATCATCAAAGAAGTTCCCTCCTCTGGCTGCAAAATAGAGATTGGACCATCTGAAAGGGTAACTCTGGTAGTAATTGTTTCAACGTGACCGTTACCCTCGTTATCTACAACAATATTTGGTAAATCGCCTGCGTGATAACCATGATTTGCGTCTGGATCACTGTTTCCGTTAGGTCCCGGGTCAAAATGCCCACCAGCACACTTAAAGCCATCACATTCGCAATCACCTTTTTCATGTATATGCATAGCATGCTGACCAGCTTTCAATACACTAGGATCACCTTTAATATCCACCACTATGCGCACATATTTCCAACCATCTACATCGTACTCTGTGAAGTTTGCCTTTCCTTCAAGAGACGGACCGCTCAAGACAGCTACCGCTTCTGCACTTACCTTTTTACCGTCTGCGTTTAAATCTACCATAACCCTCCTTAATTAACTTTGATTATACCATTTATTATTTTCTATCTTATAGCGAGAAGTACCAGTGAGACAGAAATTACAGCAAATATCAGTATGATTGCTCTTTCCAGATATTTAGATTGTATTTTTGCTGCTGTATACGGCGCTAATTGACCTGCTATGACAACCATGGGCACCGTCATGATTGGTATATTCCATGGAAAGGCTCCTGTGGCTTCTTGAATGCTACTTAGTGATATACCAAAGTGTATTAAGGAGGCCATGATGGCAGTGCTGGCCACAATTATATGATTAGTGCCAATAGCTACTCGCATTGGTATTTTTGATAAAATCATCGACACGATACCCAACTCGCCAACACCAAAGCCATTTGCACCTTCAAAAAATCCACCTAGCCCAAATCCAATATTCCTTTTTCTAGTACCTGATTTAGTCAAGCAATATTGATATTCTTTACCGTCTATACTTGTGAGGTGTCTTTTTGTTCCCTCTGTGCTTACTAAATCTATTTTGCTATTATGTGCAGCCTTTCTCGCTTCTCTTAACTTATCTTCATATACAACCATCACAGCAGAAACCGTTAACAATAAAGCTATCATAATATAAAGAGCAGATGATGGCACAAAAGACGTCACAACAGCACCCAACACTATGATAGGAGATGAAATAAGTATAGATTTTAGTGCTATCTTCTTGTCGACAACTCCAAATAACCAAAAGGCTATTGCTGAACTACTCAGACCAAATGATTCAGTAATAAGCCCAAGTCTAACCGTATCAGTAGTTTGTAGTGTATCTCCACTAATGTGCGGAAATATAAGAATAAAAAAAGGAACGAATAAGGCTGCCCCACTTATTCCTAAAGTGTTAACCGTAAGAGCAATAAAAAAAGCTACAGGTGCCATCCAGACATAATGAAACCAGTAGGATTGTGGATGGTTTGTAGAAAATAACACTATGGCTATAAAAGCTATAACAGCCAATAACAACAACGTGTTTTTCTTAAATATGGTGTAAGTATTTATTTTTCGCATTAGTTATAGCCTTAACCAATAATAACATACCCTATAAAACGGATATGATATACCTAACTTCCAATATCAAACGCAACCGTTAGAATAAAACATGTAATCAAGAAAGG
>CAYVHE010000005.1:0-24485 GCA_964451085.1 uncultured Candidatus Saccharibacteria bacterium
AAGAATAAGAAGAAAGGAGAAGCTGAAAGATCTAGGAAAAAGAGCAGCAAGCACAGACGATTAATTCGGCTGTCCCGCGCGCCCAAGAAAAAACGTAGTTTTGTCTTGAGAAGCGAAGCGGAAAATAATATGGCAGATGCAACAAAAACAGCAAAACCAGCAGTAGAGAAACAACCTACAAAGAGCGCTAGCAAGGTTGATACAAAACTTGTAAATAAACAATCAGCTGCAAAGACCGCCAGTAAGGTAGAATCGAAACAGGAAGCCCCAAAAAAGGTTACAACCTCAAGTAAAGCAAAGACAGAGAAGCCAATTCCAAAGCTAAAACAACGAATCAGAATCAGACTGAAGGCTTACGATCATAAGCTTATCGATCAATCTGCCAAGCAAATCGTAGACACCGCACTTAGAACAGGTGCTACCATTGCAGGGCCAATACCGTTGCCAACAAGAAGAAGTGTTTTTACTGTAGTAAAAAGTCCACATGTTTATAAAAAAGGCCGTGAACAATTTGAGATGAGGGTTCATAAAAGATTAATTGATGTATTAGAGCCTACTCCCAAAACTATAGATAGTTTAATGAATCTATCTCTTCCTGCAGGCTGCGACGCTGAAATTAAAATGTAGACAGTCGTAGTCTGTATAACGTATTTCGTATAACGTATATTATTGGTATAATACTGCTAATGGCTAAAAAAAAGAATAGTTCAAAACGGAAAGTATCTAAAGGAAAACAAAAGTTACCTGTAGAGAGAGATTCTACGTACTTTTTAAAGATAACAATTTTTCTTATATTAGGATCACAATGGGTTTACGTTGCTCATTATCCTAGCTGGGAAATACCGATACCTGTAGGTCTCATTATTGGTTTGGTGTTTGCAACTCACGAACACTTCCAAATAGACAGAAAAATAGAATATCTAGTATTACTAATAGTTTCATTTGTTGCATTTTGGCTTCCTATGGGAATTGTGCTTAATGTGTAAAATCTAATAAATAACATGTAATATAAACAACGTATTGACATCTGTAACTATAGTATGTTACTCTTTAAGCCAATCGCATTTCTTGGTGATTCGGAAAGTCTAAAACAGAAACTTCCAAACACCAAGGATTTTTAATGTAAATAACATCGTTAGACGAGTTACGCGAGAGTACAACAATAAACTAATCGAAAGGCGTGGCATTATTGCCACCTATAACTATGAAAGCATTGATTACTAGAAAAATCGGTATGACTAGCACCATTGATGACAATGGCGTTGTTACTGCTGTGACCCTGCTTTCCGCTAGTCCCTGCGTTGTGACGCAGATAAAGGAAAACGAGACAGATGGCTATAGTGCTGTACAGCTCGGTTTTGAAAGTACTAAGCGGGTTAATAAAGCACAAATTAAACATTTTGCACCCTCAAAGATTATTCCAAGAATTGTACGAGAGTTTCGCAGTGAAGGAATAGAATTACCAGAAGACCTCAAAGTTGGCAGCAAACTAACAGCAGAGGTTTTTTCAGTTGGAGACGCTGTTAATGTAGTTGGAACTAGTAAAGGTAAAGGTTTTGCTGGAACCATCAAACGGCACAACTTTCATAGACAACGTAAGACTCATGGTGGTAAAGGGAATACTCGGCAACCTGGTTCTATAGGCTCTATGTACCCACAAAAAATATTTAAGGGTAAAAAAATGGCTGGACGAATGGGTCACGACCAAACAACGATTCAGAATTTGAGGATAGCAATAGTTGACGCTGAAAGAGGCTTACTTGCAGTTACCGGTGCAGTACCTGGCCCAAGGAAAAGTATAGTACTAGTAAGAGGAGTAAAATAATGGCCGTTCCTACATATACAAAAACTGGCGATAAAGCTTCCGTTGCAGCTAAGGTTGATAAGCAGGTATTCTCTGTAGCTGTAAAAAACCAAGATTTGTTAAAACAGGCCTATCATGGTTATCTTGCCAACGGCCGAACAAACCTTGCTAAAACCCTAAGAAGAGGTGAAGTTCGCGGAGGTGGTAAAAAGCCTTGGAAGCAAAAGGGAACAGGTAGAGCAAGATTTGGCTCCATTAGAGTCCCTATATGGCGTGGTGGTGGTATAACTTTTGGCCCCCTAGGTCAGGAAAACTATTCAAAGAAAATCACAGGTTCAGCAAAGCGGACTGCTATAAAGCAAGCTCTATCCCTCAAGGCCAAGGCAAATTCAATTATTGTTATTGACAGTATCGAGGTAAAAGACAACAAGACACAGACGGCCCACAAGCTATTAGAAAAAATCGGAGCGAAGGGTCGTATTTTAATTGCACTAGAAAACAAGACTCCAGAATTAGCTAGACCATTTGCAAACTTGAAGAATGTATCACTAACTCAGTCAAAATACTTAAATGTATTTACGGTATTGAACGCAGATACTATTGTAATAACGACTAAAGGCCTGCAATTAGTGCACGAGTGGCTAGGGCCCCACGAAAAGGAGACTAAATAATGTCCAAAACAATCCTTTTAAAGCCTAGAATGAGTGAAAAAACATATGCTCAAAGCAATGATCGTGTCTATGTATTTGTCGTACCAACCGATGTTAACAAATTTGAAATATCTAAGACTGTACAAGATACTTATGACGTAACAGTTACTAATGTAAGAACATCTATTACTAAAGGTAAACCGGTCCGTTCTTATAAGAACAAACGTTTTATCAACGGTAAACGATCAGACTTTAAAAAAGCATACGTTACAGTTAAAGAGGGTGATGCAATACCGATATTTGCAGCCGTAGAAGAGGCGGAAGAAAAAGCTGATAAAAATGCTAAAATTGCTGAAAAAGTTGCTAAGAAACAGGCAAAAAAGGATAAAAAGGAAAAGTAAACTATGGCTATAAAACTATATAAACCTACTACTCCAGGCCGCAGAGGAATGACATCAAGAGATTTTTCTGAAATTACCGCTAAATCTCCATTAAAAAGCCTACTTATTACAAAGAAGATTACTGCAGGCCGAAACAATAAAGGGCGGATAACTACACGTCATAAAGGTGGAGGGGTAAAGCGACATATTAGAAATGTTAACTTTAATTTGTCTCCAGGTACTAACGCAGAAGTAGTTCACATAGAATATGATCCAGGACGAAGCGCAAACATAGCTCGAATCAAAGAGCAGGATGATACTCATCATTATATAGTTGCAGCTAGTGGTCTAAAAGTAGGAGCTAAAGTCCAATCCGGCGCAGATGCCCCTATTAAAGTCGGTAATAGACTACCATTAAAGAATATTCCTGCAGGTTCGTTGATACACGCTTTAGAATTAACTCCAGGAAAAGGTGCTCAAATGGTAAGGTCAGCCGGTAATAGCGCACAGCTTGTTGCTAAGGAAGATGATTATTCACAAGTTCGTTTGCCTAGTGGAGAAGTTAGAAAAGTATTATCTAGCTGTATGGCAAGTATAGGAATTATCGGTAATGAAAAGCACAAGAACATTAAATACGGAAAAGCCGGACGTAAACGTAAAATGGGCATTAGGCCTTCCGTACGTGGTGTAGTTATGAACGCGGCAGATCACCCACATGGTGGTGGAGATGGTGGTAGGCACGGTATTGGTGGTGGTGTTAATCATGGTGCAGCTCCTAGAACCCCTTGGGGACAGAAGACTCTTGGCTATAAGACTAGAAGCCGTAAAAAGACAAGTAATAAATTTATCGTGCGTAATCGACACGAGGCAAAGAGGAAGTAGGAATATATGTCTAGATCATTGAAAAAAGGACCATTTATAGACCCTAAGCTTGCTAAAAAAGTAGCAGCCTTAGGAAAAGAAGACCGTACCATAATCAAAACTTGGGCACGTGCTTGCAGTATTCCTCCAGAGTTTGTAGGTCGCACAATTGCTATACATAACGGAAAAGTTCATGTACCTGTCTTTATTACAGAAAATATGGTTGGACATAAATTAGGAGAGTTTTCTCCAACTCGTAAGTTCCGTAGGCACGGTGGAAAGATGGCTAAATAATTATGAATAACGAAGTAAGAGCCGTAGCAAAAGGCGTTACGCATAGCCCAAGAAAAGTTTCAGAAGTTGCTGCTTTGGTGCGAGGGCGTACAGTTAACGATGCATTGGTTATACTAAGTCACACACCTCGTAGAGCAGCAGTTGTAGTTCAAAAAGTAGTTGCAAGTGCTCAAGCAAACGCAGAGCATAACCATAATTTTAAACCTGGTACATTAGATATTTCAGAGATTACAGTAACCGCTGGACCGAGAATTAAAAGGTTCAGACCAGCTTCGCATGGTAGAGCATTACCCTTTCAACGCAAGACTAGTCACATTACCGTTAAGGTTACTGGTGAGAAGCGAGCAAAGAAAGTTACTAAGAAAACTGCAGATAAGACTGAAACTAAGAATAAGGAGAACAAGTAATGGGACAAAAAGTAAACCCTATTAGTATGCGTCTCCAGGTCAATAAAAACTGGCGCAGTAAATGGTTCGCTAGCAAGCGAGAATTTCCAAAACGTTTAACTGACGACCTAAAGGTACGTAAAATAATAGCAGTTAAAACAGGTTCTAGGGCTGCGATAAATAAAGTAGACATCGAAAGGTCACCAAATCAAGTAACAATCACAATACAAACCGGGAAAGCAGGAGTTGTAATTGGCCGAGGCGGCTCTGGTGTCAATGAGCTTAAAGCTGAAGCAGAGAAAATATATAAGACAAACGTTAGGGTAAATATTGAAGAGATAAAGAAGCCTGAGCTTTATGCAAAATTGGTGGCTGAAAATATCGCAAACTCTATTGAGAGAAGAATTTCTTTTAGGAGAGCTATTAAACAGGCTAGTGCAGCAACAATGCGCAGTGGTGCTAAAGGTATAAGAATTCAAGTCGCAGGCCGCTTAAATGGTGCTGATATGTCAAGAACAGAAAAAGAAATACAGGGTAGTGTTCCATTGCATACGATCAGAGCTAACGTAGATTACGCTGGAGTTCCAGCACATACACCAGCGGGTATAATTGGCGTTAAAGTATGGATCTATAAGGGGGACGTTTAAGGTGTTAGTTCCGAATCGTACCAAATTTCGTAAAGTCCGAAAGGGTAGAAACAAAGGTGTTGCAACGAGATGTAACACTATATCTCACGGTGAGTATGGTTTACAGTCTTTGAGTAACGAAAGAATTACTAGTAGGCAAATCGAAGCTGCGAGACAGGCTATGACTCGTTACATTAAGCGTGGTGGTCAAATATGGATTAGAATATTTCCTCACACACCTGTCACAAAGAAGCCCCAAGACGTTAAGATGGGCAGCGGCAAAGGAAACCCAGAGTATTTTGCTGCCAAAGTTCAGGCCGGCACAGTAATGTTTGAAATAGCCGGTGTTACTGAGGAAATAGCCAGAGAAGCTATGAGATTAGCAGCGCATAAGCTACCCGTAAAAACACGCTTCGTTGTTCGGGAGGGCGCATAATGATTAAGATTGACGACATTAGAAAAATGTCCACAAAAGACTTAGTTGAAAAAAGCACTGAAGTCCGTGAAGAAGTTGTAGAGATGAAACGTCGTGTTCATATGGGTGAGATGCAAAACACTCGAGCATTACGAGTAAAAAGAAGAGATTTAGCAAGAATGCTAACAGTATTAAGTGAACAACTAGCTAAGGAGAACGCATAAGATGGCACGTAAAATAGTAGGAACAGTTGTGTCTGACAAAGCCGACAAGACTATCGTGTTATCGGTTACTGAGCGTAAGACGCATCCTTTGTATAAGAAACAGTATAGTAGAACAACTAAATATATAGCTCATGATGAGAAAAATGAAGCTCACGTTGGAGACACGGTTGAAGTAGTAGAAACTAGACCGATTTCAGCTAGAAAAAAGTTAGCTCTAAAACATATATTGAAGAAAGCAGAACTCGCTGAAAAAGACAGAGTAGAGAACGTAACTAAAGAAGATCCGGAGACTCAAGAATGATTCAACAAGAGTCTAGATTAGCAGTCTGCGATAATAGTGGCGCCAAAGAGATTCTTTGTATTAGAGTTCTTGGTGGAACCAGAAAAAGATATGCAAGAGTTGGCGACAAGATAGTTGCTACAGTAAAAGAGGCCACACCAAACGGAGCAGTGAAGAAGAAAACTGTAGTAAGAGCTGTTGTAGTCAGGACAAAAGACATGATTAGGCGTAAGGATGGCTCCACAATAAAATTCGACGATAATGCAGCCATAATAATTGACGAAGATCAAAATCCTAAAGGGACTCGTATTTTTGGTCCAGTTCCACGTGAACTACGTGAAAAAGGTTTTTCTAAGATTATCAGCCAAGCACCGGAGGTACTTTAGATGAATGACCATAAAATGTATAAAATTAGGATAAAAAAAGGAGACACAGTAGTTATCCTTAGCGGTAAGTATAAAGGTAAAACAGGAAAAGTCAGCTCCACTCATCCAAAAGAGAATAAAGTAACAGTTGAAGGCATAAATGTGGTTAAACGACACATAAAACCAACGCAACTTAAGCCCCAAGGCGGAATAGTAGAAAAGACTAAACCAATGTGGGTCTCAAAAGTCTCTCTAATAGACCCAACAGACAAGAAGCCTAGTAGAGTTGGAATTAAGTTTGATAAAGATGGTAACAAAGTACGCATCTACAAGAGAAGCGGAAAGGTAGTAAAGTAAAATGACAACAAAGAAAACTAAAGTACTCGGTGCTCGACTTAAAGCTTTATACCTTGATAAATACCGTGCTGAATTAGCCAAAGAGCTAAAACTGAATATTAATGAAGTTCCTAGAATAAGGAAAATATCCGTTAACGTAGGTCTTGGTAAAGCTAAGGATGACAAAAAGCTATTAGAAATTGCTAGAAACACCTTAGCTAAAATTACAGGGCAGCAACCTGTACCTACAACATCAAGGCTATCTATTGCTACCTTTAAACTAAGAGAAGGAAACAAAATAGGTATGATGGTTACTTTACGCGGTGAAAGAATGTATGAATTTCTAGACCGTGTAGTGAATGTTGTTTTGCCTAGATTACGTGACTTTCATGGTGTTTCCAACAAGTCCTTTGATAGCCAGGGAAACTTCAGTATAGGTTTTAGAGACCAAAGTGTATTTCCAGAGCTTACTTTTGAAGAGACATCGACACCTCATGGGCTTCAAGTAAACATAGTAGTTGATTCTAAAAGCCCAGAGCATTCAAAAGCATTATTAGATAAATTCGGTATGCCGTTTATGAAGGAAGGAAAATAGACCATGGCTAAAAAATCAAGCATTGCAAGAAATGCAAAAAGAGTAAAAATGATAAAGAAATATGCTGCCAAAAGAGCTGAACTTAAAAAAGTTGGGGATCTAGACGGTCTTCACTTGCTGCCTAAAAATAGTAGCCCTACAAAGCAAAGGAATCGTTGTTCAGAAACGGGAAGACCAAGAGCTTACATGAGACAGTTTGGGCTTAGCCGTATGGCCTTTAGAGAGCACGCAAGCAAAGGTGAGATTCCTGGAATAACTAAGGCTAGTTGGTAGGAGGAAATATGGTATCAACAGACCCAATAGCAGATATGTTAACGAGAATCAGAAACGCGATTTCCGTAAATCATAACGAAGTAAATATGCCTCACAGTAAAGTAAAAGAATCTGTGGCAAAAATTCTTAAGGATCAAGGATATATTTCGGATATTACTGTAAAGAAAGATGGCTTTAGAAAAGAAATTACAATTTCTCTACCGCTTGTATCTACAATTAGTGAGATAAGTAGAGTAAGCAAACCTGGACGAAGAGTCTACACGAAGCTTAAAGATATTCCTAGAGTAAAACAAGGACGAGGAATAGTTATAGTATCGACATCTAAGGGTGTTATGACTGGAAGAGACGCAGAAGATAAGAAACTAGGCGGAGAAATTCTCTGCCAGGTATATTAAAAGAATAGTTAAGAAGGGTAAAATAATATGAGTCGAATAGGAAAACAGCCCATAGAGCTCCCAGCAGGCGTGACAATCACTGTCGACAAACAGACAATTACGGTCGTGGGACCTAAAGGTCAGTTGTCTCAAGCAGCCATGGACGGGATTAACGTTATAAATAAGGACGGAAATGTTACAGTTTCTAGAGATAGTGATATCAAAGAACATCGTTCCAAGCACGGACTAATGAGAACACTAGTTAGTAACATGGTTGTGGGAGTAACTAACGGATATGAGAAAAATCTAGAGATTAACGGTGTAGGTTTTCGAGTTCAGCTAGCTGGAACCACATTGAAGTTTAATTTAGGGTTCTCGCATGATGTAAACTATGCTCTCCCTGAAGGGATTACGGCAAAGGTAGAACAAAATACGATTGCAATTGATGGCATCAGTAAACAGCTTGTTGGACAGGTTGCTGCAGAAATTAGAGCATTGAAAAAACCTGAACCATACAAGGGTAAAGGTATTCAATACGTAGGCGAAAGAGTATTACGAAAGAGCGGAAAGTCAGGTAAGGAATAATCATGAGTGAACAAAAAAGGAAAACATCAAACGCAGCGCAAAGAGCTAGACGAACTAGATCTCATATTCACGGTACATCTAGAAGACCTAGACTAAGCGTAAATATCAGTAATAAGCACGTTAGTGCTCAGATAATCGATGATGATCAAGGTAAGACGTTATTATCAGCAACTACAGTAGGATCAAAAAATGACAAGACTACACTCACAGAGCAGGCCAAAGAGATTGGTATTACCATCGCTAAGAATGCAAAGAAAATTAAAGTAACACATGTTGCCTTAGATCGTGGAGATAAAAAGTATCATGGTCGTATTAAGGTACTCGCAGATGCAGCGCGAGAGAACGGTTTGGAGTTTTAGCTATGGCCAGAAGAGACATAAGAATGCCGAAAGAAGAAAAACAATTCGATGAAAGAGTTGTTTCTATCGATAGGGTAGCAAGAGTCGTAAAAGGTGGAAGACGTTTTAGGTTCAGGGCTTTAGTAGTAATAGGTGATAAAAAGGGTAAAGTAGGTGCAGGTACGGCAAAAGGTGCCGATGTCACCGCAGCTGTAGCCAAGGCTACTGAAGTAGCCAAGAAGAATATTACTATAGTATCAGTACATAAAGGTAGTATCGCACACGAAGAACAAGCAAAAGTGTCAGGTGCTAAAATACTCTTAAAGCCTGCAGCGCCAGGTACTGGATTAATAGCCGGTGGGGTAGTGAGAGTAGTATTAGAAGTTGCAGGAATTAAAGATGTTCTTTCAAAATCACTGGGGTCAAGCAACAAAATAAACCTAGCTTACGCTACAATTGAAGCTCTTAAAAATATTGCTCCAAAATCAGAATGGAATACTACAAAGATTAGAAAAGCAAAGTTATTAGAAAAATCCACAAAAGCTAAACTTAAGACTGCTCCTAAAAAGGAAGATAAATAGATGAAGTTTAACGAGTTACAGACTAAGAGGAACAAAAAACGGATACGTGCCGGCAGAGGAATTTCTGCTGGTAGAGGAAAAACTGCAGGAAAAGGCACAAAAGGTCAAAACGCTAGGGCTGGAAATGGTAGAAGACCAGGATTCGAAGGTGGCCAGAACCCATTGTATAAGAGAATTCCAAAATTGCGTGGTTTTACTCCTTTTTGGACTAAACCTACAACTGTTACCACCAAACAACTTAACGAGTTTAAAGGTTTAGTAGATAATTTTACGCTGTATGAAGCCAAAATACTTAATAATCCATCTGACATAGCGAGAGTTGTATTTAAAGACGAAATTACTGTAAAAATCGATGTAAAATTACAAGCCGCTAGTCCAAAATCAATAGAATCTATTACTAAAGCAGGTGGTAGTTTTGATAAGGTTCGCAGGGTTAGAGCAACAAAGGTGATTGACGAAGAAAAACTATAAAACTTTTTCACTAGTATAGTTATTTTAAAATGGAGTAACGCAGCTGGTATACTGTTCCTAAGACACATAAGAAGAACACTAAAACTGAGGGTATAGATGAACTGGAAAATAATTTGGAGATCACTAAAACACGGTGACATGCGCAAAAGGTTACTCGCTGTTTTTGGTATGGTCGTCGTATTCAGACTACTTGCACAAATTCCAATACCTCTTGCAGATCCTACGACTCTTAAAGACTTACTTAACACCTTATTTACTGCTACTCAGAACACACAGTTATTTAGTTTTCTTGACGTTATATCAGGTGGAGCCTTAGCGAACTTCTCCATAATGTTAATAGGTCTTGGACCATATATTAATGCAAGTATTATTATGCAGTTACTTACTCAAGCTATACCAAAGCTTGAAGCTTTAAATAAAGAGGGCGAGTTTGGTCGAAAAAAGATAAACCAATATACCAGAATATTGACTTTCCCACTAGCAATAATTCAGTCCATTGGGGCTCTGTTCTTGGTTAGACAACAAGCCCAATCTATCTCTGGCATAGACATAATAGCGGGTGCTTCATGGGGTACATGGGCATTAATGATAGCAGCTTTAACTGGCGGAGCTATGATATTGATGTGGCTTGGAGAATTAGTTACTGAACAAGGGGTTGGAAACGGTATTAGTTTACTTATAACCGCTGGGATTGTTTCTCAACTCCCGTCAACTATTGCTTCTATAGCTACAAGTGTCTTCAGTGGTGATAGTGCTTTTCACGTATTTGGTAAAACAATTAACTATCGTCCAGAATCATTATATATAGCGCTAATTATACTGGCGTCCGTTATACTCACTACGTGGGTAGTGGTTAAGCTTAATGAAGCTTCACGTAACGTAAAGATTAACTATGCCAAAAGAGTTCAAGGAAACCGTGCCTACGGAGACGTAACAACCATATTACCGGTTAAACTTATTACAGCTGGCGTTATCCCAATTATATTTGCTGTGGCATTCTTAAGTGTGCCAAGTTTTGTGGGGCAACTATTAGCGAACAATAGCCACATAGGTTGGAGCAATTTTGGGAATAACCTTTTGCTGTGGTTCCAGCAACCAACAAGTGCGACATTTTCCCAACCAGGCTTCACACCGTATATATATCCTCTAGTATACTTCTCGTTAATTGTTATATTCACGTTTTTCTATACAGGTATAACTTTTAACTCAAAGGAAATTGCTGAAAATTTACAAAAACAAGGTGGTTTCATAGAGGGAGTACGAAGCGGAAACGAAACTGAAAAATATCTAAGTCGACTAATAAACAGACTTACGCTGTTTGGAAGTGTAGCTTTAGCCCTAATTGCTCTCGGGCCTATTATTGGTCAGGTATTCTTAAATACAAATATATCTATAGGGGGGACCAGTGTATTGATTTTGGTAGCAGTAGCTCTTGAAACACTTAGGCAAATCGAATCAAGAGCACTGATGGTTACCTACGACGACTACTCAACTCCGGACTTTGTTTACGGTCCAGAGACAGCTGTAGAGGCTGCAACTGGAGCTCGAAGACTAAAATTTTTACCCCGACCAAGAATACCTAAAATTAGAAGAAAAAATAAGAAAAAGGGGTCATCAAAATAAAACTAGAAAAACTCTTTGCAAATAAGGGGTCGCTCTGGTATAATTGACCACTGAATATAATTTATGGCAAAAGACAAGGAAGTAATTGAACTAACAGGAGTCGTGGTAGAAACTCTACCAGGTACTCAGTTCAAAGTCGAACTTGAAAATAGTCATCAGATTATAGCTCATGTCGCTGGTAAGATGCGAAAACATTACATTCGTATAGTTCCGGGAGATAGCGTTACAGTAGAATTGACACCTTATGATCTTACTAAGGGTCGGATTACTTATCGCAAATAACGGCATAAATTTATATTAAATAAGCAGTGTGTCACACACCGTAGAAAATAGGAGCGTGATCCGCATGAAAGTGCGTGCAAGTGTTAAAAAAATAAGCCCTGACGACAAGATAGTACGTCGTAAGGGTCGTGTTTACGTTATCAATAAATTTAAACCTAAACACAAACAGAGGCAAGGATAATGGCTAGAATTTCAGGAGTAACAATCCCCAGTGAAAAGCAAATTAAATATGCCTTGAGGTATGTGTTCGGGATCGGGACTAAGTCCAGTACTGACATATTACTTAAAGCTAAAGTAGACGTCACTGTAAGAGCTAAAGATCTTACGGATGCTGAAATAGCTAGGATTCAAGAAGTTATTAACGAGAGATACGTTGTTGAGGGAGAACTACATCGAGTAGTTACGTCCAACATTAAGCGGCTTAAAGATGTTAAGACATACAGAGGTATGCGACATACAGCGAATCTGCCCTCAAGAGGACAGCGTACTAAAACCAACGCTAGAACTCGTAGAGGAAAGAAATTGACTGTTGGTGGTACGGCGAAGAAAGCGCCGACTAAGACTTAGGGGATATAATATATGGCAGAAACAACGAGTACTGAGACTACAGTACCTAAAACAACTACTTCAAAGAAGAAGAAAAAGAATAAGAGATCAGTCCCTTATGCTCAGATGCATATATATGCTACTTTTAACAACACGATTGTTACATTTACCGATAAAAACGGTGCAGTATTAGCATCATCCAGCGCAGGAGCGTGTGGGTTTAGGGGTTCTAAAAAAGGAACTGCATACGCAGCCCAAATTGCAGCTGAGAAAGCAGCCACTATCGCCAAACAACAGCACGGGATCAGTAAGGTAGACGCCTTAGTTAAAGGCGTAGGGCAAGGCCGTGAAACTGCTATAAGAGCATTGATAAATATGGACATTACAGTAGAGAGTATTACAGACCTTACACCAATAGCTCATGGAGGCGTAAGGCCAAAGAAAGCTAGGAGAAACTAAGATGGCAAGAGATAGACAATCAATAGTCAAGATGAGCCGTCGTGAGGGATATGCATTACATCCTAAGGCGCACAAAGCGTTAGTAAAGCGATCTACCCCACCAGGCCAAGCGGCGGGTGGAAGGTATAGGAAAAAAGCCAGTCAATATTCACTTCAGCTTAGAGAAAAGCAAAAAGTTAAACGACTTTACGGTTTATTAGAAAAACAGTTTTCTAACTTAATGAAAGAAGCAACAAAAAGCCGTGATCAGTCTGGTAAAACACTTTTGAAACTCTTGGAGCAAAGAGCTGATAACGTGATTTATCGCGCTGGGTTCGCTACAAGCAGAAGAGCGTCTAGACAACTTGTTACTCATGGACATTTTATGCTTAACGGGAAAAGAATTGATATACCATCTCAAAGGTTGAAGCCCGGAGATGAAATGAAAGTAAGGGCTCAAAGTAAAAAAACCGAGTACTTTAAACGCTTAGACGAAGTTAGCCCAGCAGGCGAAGCTTCAGTCTCATGGATTAAAGTGGATAGAAAACAAATATCAGTTAAAGTAGTTGCACTTCCAGAACGAGAAGAAGCAGAACTAGATATAAATGAACAATTAATCGTCGAGTATTACTCGCGCTAAGCTGGAGGAAAGAACACATATGTCAAATCTCATTAATACACCAACCATTACAGGAGTTACGGATGACGCAGAAAATACTGCTACATTTACCGTAGAACCACTACATAATGGTTACGGTATGACCCTTGGTAACAGTATTAGAAGAGTATTACTATCAAGCATAGCTGGCGCTGCTGTGACATCTTTTAGGATTGAAGGTGCTGCTCATGAATTTACAGCGTTAGAAGGCATAAAAGAAGACGTAGTCGACATTATGCAAAACCTAAAGGGAATACGATTTAGAGTATATACCGATGAACCTCAGACTCTTACAATAGAGAAAAAGGGATCAGGACCTATTACAGCAGCAGATATTAAAACCACTGGAGACGTAGAAGTAGTTAATGGTGAATATTATATTGCTACCATTGACGGTAAAGGCTCATTTAAAGCTGAACTAGTTGTAGAAAAAGGTCGTGGATACAGAACCATTGAAGAGTCAAGTAAAGATCGTCTAAGCACAGATTTTATCGCGCTTGACGCAATATTTACTCCAGTTCTAAGAGTAAGGTATAAAGTTAAGAGTACTCGTGTTGGACAAGTTACTAACCTAGACAAGCTAATTCTTACTGCAGAAACCGACGGGTCAATATCCCCTCGAGATGCCTTTGAAGAAGCAAATGCTATTTTAATAAACCAATACACCGCTTTAGCCGGTAAAACAAGAGTTGAAGCAGCCCCACTAGAGTTGCACGTTCCGGCCAGCGAGGCTATACGTGAGGACGATGAGCTAGATGCACTCACTACTTCAATTGAAGATCTTAACTTTTCAGCTCGCACAACTAACGCGTTAATCAACAATGACATACATACTCTTAAAGACTTGTTTAGTCTTACTGATGCGGAGCTAAAAGACCTTAAAGGTTTCGGTAGTAAAGCATTAGACGAAGTACGCGAGAAACTTGCAGAATTGGAGCTATAGACTTATGCATAGACACGGATATAAAGGACGTAAATTTGGTAGAGAAAGAGACCAACGTGCGGCTTTGATTAAGAGCTTAGCTGAAAGTCTAATACTGAGAGAGTCTATTGAGACTACCTTAGAAAAGGCCAAAGATTTAAGGCCTTATGTAGAGAAATTAGTGACTAAGGCAGTAACAGGTGGACTCCACAACAGAAGACAGGTAATTAGTTCTCTGCAGACTCTTGAAGCGGCACATAAACTTATAGATAGTATAGGCCCAAAGATGAAACGCACCAGTGGTTACTTAAGAATAGTTAAGACAACGGCAAGACGCGGTGATAACGCCCAAATGGCTAGGATATCTTTTGTTGATAGCCTCAGTGATGAGAAAACCACTGAAACGCCTAAGGTTAAGAAAGTAACTACTACTAAAACCGTTTCCAAAACGCCAAAGAAAGCTCCTATAGCGAAAGGTAAGAAATAATGAAAACCTATAGCGCAAAGCCTACTGAAGTTGTAAGAAAATGGTACTTAGTTGATGCTGAAGATGCTCCTGTTGGTAGAATAGCTACAAGAATAGCTACCTTACTAACCGGAAAAGGTAAACCAATGTTTACTTCACATATCGATTGCGGAGATTTTGTAGTAGTAGTAAATACCGATAAATCAGTATTTACAGGCTCAAAGGAAGAAAATAAAGTGTATTATCGTCATAGTGGTTATCCAGGTGCTCTTAAAGAGCGTACTGTAAGGCAACAACGTGAGCTAGACTCGACAGCTCTTATCCTTAAAGCAGTTAGAGGAATGCTTCCACAAAACAAGTTACTTGATGGAAGATTAAAGCGGCTTAAACTGTATGCTGGCGAAGAGCATGAACAAGCTGCACAAAAGCCAGAGAAATTAGTTTTTAACAAAGGAAGCAAATAAAGATGGCAGAACATTACACCTACGCACTAGGACGACGCAAAAGAGCTATTGCCAGAGTAAGACTTACTAATGGTAAGGGCCAAATAACCATTAATAAAAAGAGTGCATCAGACTATTTTGCAACAAGCCCAAAATTACTCCATGAGCTAGAAGAGCCTTTTAGAACTATAGAAGATTCAAAATTTAATGCATCAATTGTTGTTTCTGGTGGTGGTCACACTGGTCAAGTTGACGCTATGAAATTAGGAATATCTAAAGCGCTGGCTATTAAGAACGAAAGTCTTAAGGGAACACTTAAAAAAGCTGGTCTTCTTGGAAGAGATCCCCGCGAGAAAGAGCGAAAGAAGTTCGGTCTTAAAGGCGCTAGAAAACAGCGTCAGTTCACAAAACGATAATTAGCTTTTTTGTTAAATAAGTATAGATGAATTAAGCTTATATTAAGATGGCATTACTTTTAGAATTTTGATTGCTGTAGTTCTAAATCGCTATAGAATAGCGAGCAGCCCTAGCCTACAAAACTATAAAGTGAACTTTAATCTTGCGAATGTTACAATAGGTACATAATGAACAGAGAAGTGATACTCACAGGTTTAAGAACAAATGGGGAATATCATCTTGGAAACTACCTAGGTGCAATATTACCGATGGTCGACAAAGCTAAAGACAATTCTGATAAGTTCCAAGTTAACATGTTTGCACCAGATCTTCATAGCTTTACTACCCCCGTAGACCACGCCAAACTGGCTTCGCAAACTTTAGAGAACTTACGTTTACTTGTGGCCTGTGGGCTTCCTATAGACAATCCTTACGTATATATATACCGTCAAAGTTATATTTCTGCACATAGTGAATTAGCGGTTATTCTAAACAATTTTGCGTATTTTGGAGAACTTTCACGAATGACTCAGTTCAAAGATAAGTCCAAAGACGCAGAATCAGTAACGGCAGGCCTATTCGACTATCCTGTCCTAATGGCGAGCGATATATTACTATATGGGGCTTCTTGGATACCAGTAGGCGAGGATCAGCGTCAACATCTAGAGTTTACAAGGGATTTAGCCATCAGAATGAATAATAAATTTGGGGAATTGTTTGTTGTACCTAAGGACATTAAAGAACAGCAAAAATTGGTGGACAGGGATTCTGCTCCTAGAATTAGAAGCTTAAGAAATCCTGAGAAAAAAATGAGTAAATCAATATCTGACCCTGCAGGAACTATTTTACTATCCGACAGCAATGACTCTATAAGAAAAAAAGTTATGAGTGCCGTTACTGACAATCTAGAACTTATTAATTACGACTGGGAGAATCAACCAGGAATTAGCAATCTTCTACAGATTTTAGCGTTAACTACTTCGACAGATCTAGATTCAGTAATAGGAACTTGGAAAGGTAAGACTTCGTATAGTCAGCTTAAACTAGCAGTATACGAATCAATCGTGGCTAACCTTAGCGCGATACAACACAATCTAGTGAGTATAGCGCCAGAGAGTCTACTTATTAAACTTAAAGAATCTGAAAAATATATGCAAGAAATTGCTAATAATAGACTATTTGAAGTCCAAAAAGCAGTTGGTCTGCGTTAGAAATCATGGCAAAACAATTTTTTATTGTAGAGGACTCTGAAAACAGACAAAGAGCTGATAAGTTCTTAAGCAATAAACTTCCAGTGTATTCTAGGGCAGCATTGCAAAAATTGTTTGATATTAATCTTATAAAATTAGAATCGACACCTTTGAGGCCTGGTGAAAAAGTAAAAACTGGGCAAACTATAGAATATGATCTAGGGCCTTTGCAGGAAATTCCTGAAGTGGTTCCTATTCCTATTATCTATGAAGATGATAACGTCGTAGTTGTAAACAAGCCAGCAGGTATGATCTCTCACGCCAGGGGCAAGTTTTGGCAAGAGGCGTCGGTTGCGTCATTTATAAGGGATAAAGTTAGTAAGATGACTGGTGATAGGGCAGGAATAGTACATAGATTAGATAGGGCGACCAGTGGTGTAATGGTCTGTGCGAAAAATCATGACACTCTATCATTTATGCAAAACCAGTTCAGAGACAGAAAAGTACAAAAATCGTATATAGCTTACACTAAAAATACTCCACCCCATGTCAAAGCTATTATTGATGCGCCTATAAGTCGAGACCTAAAAATGCCCAAAAGGTTTACTGTTTCTCCAGACGGGAAAGAATCTCAAACTTATTATGAAGTCTTAAATACTGGATCAAAGTTTTCCTCTATAATACTAAAACCCAAAACTGGAAGAACGCATCAGCTTAGAGTACATCTAAAATACATTAATTGTCCGATAATTGGCGACGAACTATACGGTGGAGAAACAGCAGACAGACTATGTTTGCATGCTAGGGATATAGAAATATCATTACCGTCAGGTGTTAAAACTATGTTCGAGGCTCCCTTACCAGACGAATTTTTAGAACTGGAAAAACTTAATGCTAGTAAATAAAATTACTAAAAAATGGCTACAAGCATTTATTAAGGATCCAAAATCTAGCATAATTCTAAGCTCTTATAGTACGGAAAGCGGAATAAAGATCGCTAACTACATTTATAAGTCACTAATAAAGACTAAGGGGTCTCCGTTAATGATTATTAGTAGTTATGAAAATAAAAGTATTGGTATAGACGACATACGCAACCTACGAAGTAGTCTTAATCTTAAAGCTAATAGCACAAATGATACAATTAGTCGCATTGCGTGTATTGCTAATGCGGAAGCACTAACTGTAGAAGCGCAAAATGCACTGTTGAAATTACTCGAAGAACTACCCGATAAAACATTGGTAATACTTATTAAAGCCTCCGGTAAAGAGCTGCTAAGTACAATTAAATCAAGATGCTACAACATAGATATTCTAGCTATAGAAAAGGATGTAGCAGTTTTATATGGTCAAAGTAAAGGTTACACGAAGCAAGACACCGTCAAAGCTTATGCACTCTCAGAAGGTGATCCAAGTATGTTTGTAAAGTATCTTAATTCTGAACTAGATTCTATAGGACCAACTGATACAGCAAAAGAGTTCCTGAGGATGAGTGTTTTTGATAGGCAGTCCGTATTAAAAGATATTTCAAAAAGCAAACAGGACTCGGCGGAACTGACTAAATCACTATCGTTAATAGCAAGGTCTGGTATGGAAAACTCTAGTTCTCTTACAACCAAAAAAAGGTGGCGTAATATACTAAAAAACACGAATAAAGCCAGTGAGCTTCTTAATAAAAATGTACCCGTTAAGTTAGTTATGCTAAGCCTTAGCGTAGATATAGACTAATATTAGATGATATACTGCTTTGTATGAGTTCATTAACTTTACTAATAATATTTGGGATTATAGCCATTCTGACAGGTAGGCAACGAGATAATGAATTGGTTCCTATCCCGTTAAAAATTAGCGATAGGCTTAGTAAACTTTGGGAAATAGCTCATCAGGGTATGAAAGATAATAGATTTTTAAGAGCCGAAAAAGCTCTTTTAACCATTCTTAATATAGATAAAAAAAATGCAGGAGCATACAACAGATTGGGTATACTGTACGCTAAGCAAAAAGAATACAAAGACGCTATAGACTGCTTTGAAATAGCTAGCAGCATAGAACCTTCTGCCTCAAGCCTACACAACCTTGGACTTATATATTATGATACAGAAAGTTATACTAAAGCAGCAGTAGCCTTTGAAGAAGCACTAAAACTTGAAGACAAAATGGCAGCAAGGCATATAGCATTAGCAAAGGTCAGTGAAAAACTTAACGATAAGCCAAAGGTGATAAAATCACTAGAAAAGGCAGTTGAGCTGGAACCCACAAAAGAATCTCTTGCTTTATTAAGAAATGCCTATGTAGATAGTGAGCTATTGGAAGAAGCAAAAAAAATCCAAAAACTTATCGTTAGAGCGGACTCAAAAAACAAAAAAGTAGCTTCTAGGGTTAGAAGACGTCGTCGAGTTGTTATATAATAGAATTTGATTTGCTTGAGAGTTAAAAATGCTTTAGCATGGTACAAGTGGTAACAAGAAGTTAAATATGTGCCGACATAGCTCAGTGGTAGAGCAGCTGTTTTGTAAACAGCAGGTCGTGGGTTCAAATCCCTCTGTCGGCTCCATTAATAATCAAGCAGGGTTAGTGAAGCGGTCAAACACGGCAGACTGTAAATCTGCTGGCATTCGCCTTCGTAGGTTCGAATCCTACACCCTGCACCATGCAGATTGTAAGCCGTTGTAGCTCAGTGGTAGAGCACATCCATGGTAAGGATGGGGTCACGAGTTCAACTCTCGTCAACGGCTCCATTATAAACTATTATGTATCAAACAATTGCCGACTTTTATAATCCTAGCGTAACGGAATTTGCTTTTTTCTTTTTCATTATAATTTTTCAGTTAGTAGCTGTCGTTGTAGTTGGAATCAATATCCTATTATTCGTTGTCTCAAGAATTACTGGAAGGAAACTGAATATTAAGAACGTGTTCTTTAACAAAAAAGCTTTAAAATTATACAAAATCCTGTTTCCTATACTTGCTATTGTCATAATTGAAATGATTGTGTACTTCGGCCTTTTAGACAATTAGTAGTTGAAATTTGATGTCTTATCTGTTAGAATCTATCACAAGGTTAATAAATAGTTAGTAAATTAAATCTCCTCACAAAGCTTGTAGTCAGGGGAGAGCAGCCCGAACGTCAAACTTGATTTGCGTACGGCGCGTTGAGAGGGGATATTCCACTCTCAAAGAGCGAAGCGAGTAATATGGCTAAAAAATCAGACAAACGGAAAATTATCGGACTGGTGTGCGAAGAGACCGGGCAACGTCATTACTACACTAAAAAGAATACCCAGAATACTCCAGACAAATTACGTCTTAGAAAGTATAATCCTATACTAAGAAAACATACATGGTACGTTGAAACTAAGAAAAGTCTAGGAAGAAACGAAGTAAAACCTAGAAAACACTAAAATTGAACGAGGAAATGTTTGCAAATATCAAGCATCCTCGTTTTTTTATTGAAGCGGCTCTAAGGAATCATTAAAATATGCAGGACAAAATACGAAATATAGCAATTATTGCGCACGTTGATCATGGTAAAACTACGCTCGTTGACGGCTTATTAAAGCAGTCTCATACCTTTAGAGACAATCAGGCTGAAATGAGCCAAGATCTAATCATGGATAGCGGTGACCAGGAAAAAGAACGTGGAATTACGATAACAGCCAAGATAACTGCGGTAGACTGGAACGGTTATCGTATAAATATCGTTGATACCCCCGGACACGCTGATTTTTCAGGTGAGGTAGAAAGAACCTTAAGGATGGCTGACGGCTGTATTCTGGTTGTTGATGCCCAAGAAGGTCCTATGCCTCAAACAAAGTTTGTTTTAAGTAAAGCTCTTCAGCTAAATCTAAAGCCAATAGTTGTTATAAATAAGATCGATAAAGAAGCCGCCCGCATAAAAGAGGTAGAGGACGAGTTGGCTGATTTATTCTTAGAACTTGCTATTCACGAAGACCAGCTACACTATCCAACCTTTTACGCTATAGCTAGGAATTCTAAAGCATGGTCTACGTATCCTGAAAATACAGAAGAAGATAAAGATTTATCCGATATATTTAAATCAATTGTTGACGATATACCAGCGCCTTCAGTTTCAGAAGACGGTAACCTCCAGTTATTGGTATCTTCTCTAAAATACGACTCATTTCAGGGTAAGCATGCTGTTGGTAGAATCGAAAGAGGCAAAGTAACTAAAGGACAGCAAATAGTTCTATGCAATAAGGACGGTCAATTACCGGCAAAAATCGACCGCATATATAGAACTATCGGACTTAAATACATTGAGATAGACGAAGCGACCGCTGGTGATATTGTATCAGTTACAGGAATAGGGAAAGCAGGAATTGGAGATACAATTGCTGACGTTAATAACCCCGAAGCTCTTCCTCCTATAGAAGTAGAAGCACCAACGTTAAAGATATACCTAGGACCAAACACCAGCCCCGTAAAAGGCCAAGAGGGTGAATTTAATACGTCTAGGCAAATTGGCGACAGATTAAAAAAAGAGCTAGAAACTAATGTAGGTTTAGAAATCGAGACTCAGGGGATAGGCTTTTTAGTTGCCGGCAGAGGTGAACTTCATTTGTCGGTTCTTATAGAAACAATGAGACGTGAAGGCTATGAATTTGAAGTAGGTAGACCTCAAGTTGTCACAAAAATTGTAGACGGGCAAGAATTAGAACCTATTGAAGAAGTAAGCATAGAAATACCAACAGAGTATGTAGGGCCGATACAAATGGAGTTTGGAAGACGTAGAGCTACTTTAGTCGATCAGTTCCAGCATAACAGTACAATTACTAAGATTATATACAAAATTCCAACCAGAGCTTTACTTGGTGCACGAAACATACTAATGACAGCAACTAAGGGCACAATAATCATGAATAGCCTATTGGACTCTTACGCACCTCTTGGAACACCTTTAAATCAAATAAGAAATGGCACTCTAGTTGCCTTTGAAGCAGGTATTGCTACCCCTTATTCTCTTCAAAATGCCGAGGAGCGTGGTGAATTATTTGTAGGGCCAACAGAGAATATATATGCAGGGCAAATTGTAGGGCTTAATACTCGCAGTGATGATTTAGAGATTAATGTCTGTAAAGAAAAACACCTTACAAATATGCGTAGTAGTAGCTCGGATGGTGTAGTGCAACTTACTCCACACACTGTATATAGCCTTGAACAATGTTTAGATTTTATTGAAAATGATGAACTACTAGAAGTTACGCCTAAAAACCTTAGGTTAAGAAAAAAAGAGCTAGACCACACAAAACGTAAAAGAGCAGCAAAACAGGCTAACTAGTAATACTAGGGCGTTTTATGGCATCACATACGGTAGGTATAGACTTTATATAGGCTGATTGAGTCGCAACCGACCCTAGTGCAGTTGGCGATAAAGTTAATTTGTAGTATTCGGATATGGCCCGTATTCTCTCATCTCTGTATTCAGTAGCCTCAAAGCCTCTAAGATCGTTGTATTTAGCTGAGTAAATATACTCTAGTAGACCTATGAATGACGATTTTCGAGCATCAACGTCATCTGTAAAAGCGTTAATAGTGTCCAGGGCTCTCTCTGACGTTGTTTCGTCGGGCTCAACGGTGTACTTTTCTAACATATCTCCTATCGTGCCTGTAGTATTTTCTGATTCACGTAAGTTTGGGTTTTGAACATAATCTATATATAATGCCCTAACTCCACATACAGAGTTAAAACTACAGTCGCCGCAGGCTTCTGGATTAAATTTATTTTTACTATCTGGCATCTCTATTCCTATCTTAAATCGATCGTATATTTAAACACAGAAACATCAAATATTCAAGACTACATATCCCTGACTTGACCAAAGGCAATTCGGTCTAGAACAGTACCTTGCATATCTAGCATCATGGCAGGAGTTATCACAAATTCACCATATCTAGTATTTATTTCATCTACAGAGTCACTTAACCTCTTTTGAGCCGTTATTGCACTGTATTTTTCTCTAGCTGATGACTTGGAGCTATTATCAGGAGTAATATCAAAGATATTAAGCTGTTCTGGGTGCCAATCCAATAAACCAAAGACATGTACTGACATTATCTTAACTCTACTACGAAACATGCGCCGCCCAGCCTGCTCACCGACAAAGTCAGAGACACTGCTGGGCTCTTGGATATTTTTGGCTTGATTGGTCCAGTATCCACTCCTAGGTATAGTAATACCTCTTGTCCCATTCTTCCCACTCGCACCAAAACTATCCGAAGCGCAAGCTCCGTAGTTACTGTCCATGGAAGCCTGGTGCAGCAGTCTTTTAGCTTCCTCATAAATGTCAGTTGTTGTGTATAGACGGTGGTCAATTTTTTTACTATGGTGCCAGGACGACATCCTGCGCACGTTATTAGTTGAATCGTTATATCCAGAATATTCATTAACAAAACCCAAAAACAGGTGAATTCCGGTAGCATATAAGTCGTTTTTTCTTAATCTGCGTCCAGTTTTCTCGCACAACTTTATCAGTAGCCTCTCTAGCTTGTCTATGTCGGTCGTTTTATCACTTAAGGCGTGTTGGTGCCCAATACTCTTTCGTAACGACTGTAGGGCATCTATTTCGTGTCCTCGGAGCCGTAAATACCAATAATACCCAACGATACCTTTAAAAACCTGTCTTTTCAGGGTATTTAGATCGGAATCAAGGAAATCTAAAGGAGTGTAGATACCTGCAATACGCAGTCTAGCCCGATAACGAGTATTTATGCCTGGCAAATCAACCAAATTCATATTTTCATACTTTGAGCGTAGATTAACGTGGTCTATTAGTGTTATGCCGTTAGGCTTATCAAATCCAGCGGCATATTTAGCTAGGAATCGGTTGGTAGCTATACCAATATTTACTGTGACCCATTCACCGAGACGTTGGTGGATTTTGGTTTTTATCTCCTCGCCTATAGCTAGCATGACCTTATTGTGTAGCTGACGTTGGCTTTCAGATATTTGATATTTAATACCTGATATTTTAGAAGCTCCTTCATTTAGAAAATTCATTTTTTCTCGTAGGGCGGGGGAGTTATCCATATTTAGGACGAATTCATCTATAGATTTAGGTGTTACATCAGGGGAATATTCTAGCAATACTTCCTTGAATAATCGGTGAGCCTCACGGTATTTAGCTGGGTCAGGAGTCATTATCACTATGCCTGGAGCCAGAGCCCGCGATTGTTCGACATTAACACCCAATTTAATATCTTGAGCCTTGGCCTCGTAACTAGCTGCCACAATAAAGCCTCTAGGTGTGTCATAGGCTGCTACACCAACAGGGCGGCCCCTAAGTAATCTGTTAGCCTGCTGCTCAATGATTGCAAAACAGCTGTTAAGGTCAATATGCATTATCATCGGTAGCGACACGTTTAGCAATTCTTCAGTTTTATCCATAAATTCCCCCGGATGAGATAGGAAAAAGAGCAGCCCACGCGTCGGATTTATTCCGCGCCTGGCGCGATGAGAAAAAACGTAGTTTTGTCTCATAAGCGAAGCGTTCTATATGCATGATATACGGCAATGACTTATTAACCGTTGCCTCGTTTTTCGTATTTCCTGTTTCCTGTTTCATTAATTTATCCTTTTCCGTTTTTCTAAGAAGTTATTAGTGCATATTACGTAGAGAACTCAAGAGCTTTGCAACATTTCAATAGGCTTTCTAAGCTGCAATCC
>CAYVHE010000006.1:0-22816 GCA_964451085.1 uncultured Candidatus Saccharibacteria bacterium
CTGGAGGGAACTACTCAATGTATAAGTGTCTAGACAACTGGGGCTTAGTACAATTCTTATGCTTGCTTTTTTAGCAACTACCCTCATACTATTATTACCTAATGAGTAAAATATCAGCAAAAGAAACAGCAGTAGCTGTAGTTGGAATAACCACTGGGCTATACAGCGCCTATAGAGGTATTGGGGCTTTATATGAACAGCACCGTATAGAAAACTTACCTTACGGGGGTGGTTCTCAGTCAATACTCCCTTTTTATGACACTATGGTAGAGGCAAGCGATGATGCCGGGCTTGTGATTGCTTCTGCTGGAGGTATCGTCAAACAAGCATTAAAAGATCCCTATACATTATTCGACCTTGTAAACAGGCGATATTATGTTTCTGATGACCCAGGATCAAAGACCCTGAAAAAAGCTACGTTATATAGACCAAAACCAGAGATAAACTTAAGAGATTTAGATGTGCGAGTAAAGTATGTCCATGAAGAAGGAGTTACTCAGCCTGCAAGCGCGAAAACGTCAGGAAAAGTAGCTAAACTATCGAAAAGCATCCAAGAAAAGTTAGATGCCACCGCCAGCGAATTCGGTTTCCCAAGAGGACCTGTATTGTCTCTATTCACTTACGAAAGCCCGTTCGATCACCATTTTATGCCAACGGACTATGCAACTAGAACCGCCTATAACGAACAGGTCGATGAAGAAACACTTTTTGATAATAATGGCAATTCTTTAACCTTACCCGTAGATGAGCCTTGGGATTGCGTAGTACCCTATCAGGGTGGTGAACTCATAATACCAACTGATTCACCCCAAACAATACTAGGTCGAACTCTTACTCGACCGATTGTCGCCCGACTAAGAGATTTACATGATGTAGAGTCTGCGATACACAATATCCAGGCCAAAGGACTAGATATAGAATTGTTGTCAGACTGGAACAAATACCAGGGTTTCAGAAATGAATTAGACCAAAGCATATCCTTGCAAAAAGCTATTGAAAGAGCAAGAGCAAAAAGACTTGGGGCCGCTCTTAGCACCCTGATAGCTATGCCGGCGATGAAACTAGCAGGAAGAGTTGAAGAATCCTACATAGGAATGGCTATAAGAGATCCAGAATCTCCAATATTTTCATTTATGGAGCGACAAATGGGCGTCATAAAATAACTCTACGTAAGTAGTTTTTGCAAAATTTTCGTAATTTCCGAGTTTAACCCATCTGGTATATCGGCAATTTGGTTAATCCAGAGGTGAGATTCGTGCTCATCGCCAAAAGATATATCGTGGGGAATTTGTGCATCTACTAAAAAATACAATAAAACCAAGCTAGTCTCAGGCGCAATGTCTTTTTGCAACCTGTAGGCCCCCTGTAACTCCTTTACTCCAACAACCTTAGCACCAGGTAATTCTTCTGAAACTTCTCGTGTAAGAGTCTGCCCAAAAGTCTCGTCACCATCCATCCGACCACCAGGGATATCCCAGTGCCCTTCAACATGCTTGATAATCAAATAGCCCCGCTTTTCCTTAATTATCGCCTTAATCCCTACATAAAACTTCTTCATGTATTTAAACCTTTCTTAGTGCCATCTCAAACCACCTAGTATTACCTACTGTGATAAATCCACCACCTTTGTTTTCAACCGTATATAAACCAGTTATCATTTCTTCGATATCGTTAGGGTTATACATATAAAACTTTCTTATCCCGAATCGATCTTCTTTGATTAACTCTTCATATTTTTCAGAGAGTTTTAAAGATATAAACAAAATGCCTTCGGCCTTAAGAGACTTATGCACTTTCTTTAATACGAGATTGACCTCCCCCTTATTCAAGTGAAGCAATGAAGCGAAAGCAAAAACAACATTATATTTATCCAACCCATATTCTCGGGTTGTGGCATCATCAACTTCAAACTTTGCATCAGGCACTTTACTCTTAGCTATTTTTATCAATTCTTCAGATAAGTCAAAGCCTACATAATTATCAGAGAGTTTAATTATCTCTTTGGCATCTCTGCCATCACCACACCCAATTTCCAATACCGTTGGATTACTGGACTTGCTTAAGTTAAAATTGCTAGATCTATATCGCTACTCCTAGGCCCTATACCAGAAAAATACTCTGCCAACTCTTTTGCTGATTTATTATAAGTTTCAAGCGTCTTTTTCTTCCAATTTGTCAAATCAACACCCCTACTCGACATCTGTTGGGTCCCAGCAGGTTCTTAGATTTTTATTCAGTTTTTTTATTTGTTTCATGTCATCTTCATCCAATTTAAAGTCAAATACATCTATATTCTGCTTAATCCTATCAGGATGAGTAGACTTAGGAAGCGGGACAGCACCAGCCTCTATACACCAACGAATCATAACTTGTGCCGTAGATTTACCGTGTTTTTTAGCAATTTCAACCAGTACAGGGTCATCTAGCCCATTACCGTGCGCCAGAGGCGAATAGGCCTCAATAACTATGTTATTTTGCTTGCAGAAGTCCAACAGCTCTGGTTGTTGTAAAAAAACGTGCAACTCTACCTGATTCACCATCGGTTTTACTGTGTAGGAGCTTAAAAGCTCTTTTAGGTGCCTGACCGTGTAGTTACTAACACCAATTGCCCTTGTTTTGCCGGATTTATACGCCTCTTCCATCAGTGGCCAAGCCTGTTGCCTGGTTTTAGAGACAGGAAAATGTAAAAGCAGTAAATCTACATGGTCCGTATCTAATCTTTTCAGTGATTTATCTAGGCTTTTTTGAAATTTGCCATCAGACTGATTGCTGTTCCATATTTTAGTGGTTATAAAAACATCTTTTCTGAATACGCCAGCTTTCTGCATAGCATTGCGTACAAATCGTTCATTTAGATATATCTGGGCGCTGTCAAAATGAGTATATCCAGCATTAACAGCGGCCTGGATTGATCTATTAACAGACTTAGGAATAATATTTTTCCATAATCCCAAACCAATTTGTGGCAGTTCAACCCCGTTACTCAATTCCGCTGTTTTCATATTATTAGTCTACCAGATTGACTAACTCTTCAATAAAACCGTTTCTAAATTCTGTGACCTTTTCAGTAGATATTCTACCTTTATTGTTATAGCCACCAAAATGTTCATAAAACTCACCAGAAGAGTCAACCGTCTTAGCCATTGTTGTTAACTTCCCGTTGATATTCTCCGAGTTGCTCTACCCACCCCGCAGGTGATGTGTAATTCGATAAGTTAACCGTCTTAATGTTTACCCACTCACATTTATCGTGATGCTCACCAAGTTTAACTTCACCACCAAGATATTTTGCTTCATAGCCAATACCGAAAATTCTAACAGCCTCTCCGCCGCGTCCAGCTTCTGCACGCTCTACTCTAAAAGTTGCTTTAATGTCTCCAAGTTCATACTTAATATCTGGTCCTAGCTCCTCGATAACTTTATCTCGCAAAATATCCTCTATGGGTGTTTTAAACTGATCTTCTCTAATTCGGCCGCCCGGTATATCCCATTGCCCGAAAATATCATGTGTAATTAATAGCTTGTCGCCATCCCGAAGCAACAATTTTACCGCAACCAGATAATCGTCTTTCTTCCTACTATTTTCCCCAGCTTGTTTAATTGTATGCATCTAGTAACTCCTTTTTTGAAATTTTAAATCTTACCTCACATAGGTAGCTGTGACTATTGTAATATGGAAACTCGCGACATACATAGCTTGTAATAACAGTTGTTTCTTATGATAAAAATTACTTCTTTGAGTTATAGCTGATGCCCCTATCATATATGCTAAAGTGAGAACCGCCACAAACTTAACAATGGATATGTCAGACCCGCGAAAAATCATAACCACAATAGGTATAAAAGATCCAGACATAACAAAAGCCGAAACCCTATGTGTCTTCTTTTTCCAACTCCTTGTTTCGGGCACTACAGCTGCGATTAGCATACTTATACTGCTTATAGTTACTAAAAATACAAATAACCAGGACAAATCAAGCTCTTCCTTGAACCAGGAGATCATAAATATGTACAGTAAAGGTAAACTAAACAAAAATGTGGCAATATAGAATAGTCTGGAAGCTTTATATTGTGCAGCGTGCTGGCTAAACGACATAGACACATCACCTTTCCACTTCAATATTAAAAACAATAAACCTGCCCAAATAATAGATATAGAAATTAACCCTAAATGTTGAAAATCGGTTATACTCATTACAGCTCGGACCAATTTTTTCCTATTATCACGTCAACCTTCAGTTTTACACCCAGATCTGGCTTGATATTTTCCATTTCTTTTTTCATCATTTTGCCAACTTTTTCTGCATCTTTTTCTTTACATTCAACCATGATACTATCGTGAACTTGCATGATTTGAAAAGCACCGTCAGGTAGCTTTTTTTGCACTGCGCTCATAGCCATTTTAGTCAGATCGGCAGCCCCGCCTTGAATAGGCATGTTTATTGCCGCACGGTACGCACCCTCACGCACCATAAAATTACTAGAACGCACATCCAAAGTCGGCTTACGTCTTCCCATGATCGTTTCCACATAGCCCCTATCTTTTGCCTGAGTTCTAAATAACTCTATCATTTCTTTTAGCTTTGGTCGTACAGCAAAGTACTTCTCGATAAAATCTTTCGCCTCAGCATAGCTAATGCCCGTGCCAGTACTCAGGCCATGAACACCTTGGCCGTACAATATACCAAAATTAACTGCCTTAGCCGCATAGCGCATTTCTTTTGTGACATCTTTGGCATCAACACCTTGAATCAATGCAGCGGTTTCAGTATGGATATCACGATCTTGGTTAAATGATTCTATCATCGCCTTGTCGCCACTCATTGCAGCAGCAATTCTAAGTTCAAATTGGCTATAATCAGCACTAATTAACGCATTGCCGGGCTCAGTAATAAAGCCCTTACGAATTTCACGTCCAAGCTCTGTACGAACTGGAATGTTCTGTAAATTTGGGTCGACACTACTAAGTCTACCCGTAGAAGCTACCGTCAGATTTAATGTACTGTGAACTCTATTCTTCTCGTCAACCATCTTAGGAAGTGGATCAACGTAGGTGGTTTTAAGTTTAGAAAATTCCCTGAACTCTTCGATTTTTTTAATAATTGGGTGTACCTGCATTAGTTTTTCTAACACACCATATGCTGTAGAATAATTACCTGACTTGCCTTTTTTTACACCACCAGTTGGTAAACCTAAATCTTCAAATAAAACCTCTGAGAGTTGGCTTGGACTAGCAATATTAAACTCTTTGTCGGCATAGCCGTAAATAGTCTGTTCTACATCACTTATCTTGTCTGCAAGTTCATCCGATAGCTTGGCAAAAAACTCTGTATCCAGCTTCATCCCAGTTCTTTCCATCCTAGCCAAAACTGGAATAATAGGCCACTCAACTGCCTCAACCATAGTTATCAAAGACGTAATTTCACTCATTTGCTCGCCCTGTAGATTAGCTAAATTACGGATTACCGCCACAACTTCTGAAGATTTTGCGAATAATTCATCATCATCTAAATTATCTAGCTCGGTATCAATACCCAAATCTGATACGACTAAACTACTGAGTGACAAATTACGTCGTGAACTATCAACAACAAAAGCTCCAATCAAACAGTCATGAGCTACTTCAGGAAGCTCTACACCTAGTTCCAATAAAATCTTAAAGGAGTTCTTTAGGTCATATCCAACTACCGAAGATGCTTTTGATAACGACTCTCCCAAAATAATGGCTAGTTTTTTATCCACTTTTTTACGGAAATCAAAAACATAACAGGTATTTTTATCTGACAAAAATATTAGCTTAGGGTTTTTACCATGCTTTCCGGCACTGCGAGCATGTAGTACCACACCACCCTCTAAGCTAACATCGGTTTTATCACTCACCGTTAATGCTTCTGGGGTTTGTATTTTAACAACTGATTCTCGTTTCAGGTCTCTTGATTCTGATCCAGTAGCCTTCATTCCATCCGGTAAGTTCCTGAGTAAGGACCTAAATTCTAACCTCTTTAATATAGCGGCGAGTTTATCGACATCAAGTTCGTTAATATCCATCCTCTCGAGCTCTAACTCTACTGGCGCATCGTCATATAACCGCGCAACTTCTTTGCTCATATAGGCTAACTCTTTGCCTGCCTCTAGTTTTTTAGCGACAGTTGATTTAATAAGAGCTAGGTTGTCATAAATTTCATCTAAAGTTTTAAATTCTTGTAATAGTTTGGCTGCGGTCTTCTCCCCGACGCCAGGGACACCCGGAATATTATCAGATCCATCACCTTTCAAAGCCTTAGAATCAAGAAATTGTTCAACTTCGATACCGTATTTTTTTACAAAAGCTTCTGGGTCAAATCGCTCAATATTTGTAAGACCTTTTTTTAGCGCGTACAAATGGGTATATTCACTAATACTCTGCAAGGCATCAAGATCAGAAGTTATCAGCATAGTTTCAAGCCCTGCTTTATCGGCCTTTATAGCCAGTGTATGCATGATGTCGTCGGCTTCATAATCATCGTACTCATATAAAGGCCAGTTAAACGCCTCTAAAACCTCATGTAAAATAGGAATTTGTTCATAAAAATCGGCTGGAGGTGGTGTACGCCCCGCCTTATATTGCGGAAATACTTTTAGGCGTTTTCTAATATTAGTTTTGGGTTTATCCCACGCCACACAAACATAATCTGGCTTAAGTCTTTTAATGAGTTCCAGCGACATCGCGCTAAAACCATACACACCACCGGTCGGTGTACCGTCTTTTGTGCTGAGGTTCGGCATCGCGTAATAACCACGATAAAAAATGCTCTTACCGTCTATTATCGCTAGTCTCTTCCGCTGTTTATCCGCCATCTTATTCTATAGTATACCTTGTAAATATATCTCACCTATATTTACTTCTGTTTTTCATATGCATAGTAAGTACTGTAATTCTTGGATACAATGCAAAATAGTAAACTTACTCAGTGCCGGTAGATTTCTTGGCGTATTTTTGCTCCCGCATTCTATTATCGGCTTCACTAATCATTGATCCTAGATCCAAAAAACCGCTCATAGCAACGCAACCAATGCTTACAGTAACTTCTTCGTGCCCCATTCTTATCATTTTCTCATTTACGTCATGCGAAATTCTGTCTATAAAACCTTTTTCGTGTTCTTTTGCGGTCTTATTTCCTCTACTGTCACCTAATCTACCCAACCTATCCTTGGTGCTGCCTTCGTGAGGACTAGTTATCGTAATAAATTCATCTCCGCCGATACGAGCAATAACATCGTTTGGTCTACTATTTGACAAGACTCTACCCACACCACTCAATAATAAATCTCCTTCATCATGCCCATGGATTTTATTGACCTGTCCAAAATTATCTAAATCCATGTATATTAGGTGTGAAAACCGTGTTTCAGGTTCCACGAGTCGGTCTTCACCTAATAAAGATTCTGTTACAGCAAGAAACCCGCGACGGTTCAATAAGCCAGTTAATTCGTCATGATTTGCTTGATGATGCAACTCAACTATTTGCTCATTTGCCTGCATTAATGCAGTATATAAACGAGCTGCTTGACTATTATGCTCCTCCGACAATGTTAGTATGGCTTCCTGAATATGTACCGACATAACACCGTCGGTGTCTGTATCTATGCCTTCCGTAAATCCATCGTCTGCAAGAATAGCCATGCCTATCAACGGAGGCAATAACTGAGAATCATATATTCTTGGTGTATCAGGAATTGGAGCCTCTCCTAGTAATTCTGGTGTTATAGGTTTTGTCATTGATGTTCCTGTGATGTTTCCATTAATTTAAGATCGACAAGCCTCTCAAGTTCTGTAATACTTTTTCCATTGTTATTAAGTGTAGTATCTGCTTTAGCTTTGACCTCCGACATAGATAATGTGGCTTCATCGCCAGAGTTAGTCATTTCTACCTTATTTTCTTCTAAAAATTGCTCAAATGTTTTTTTGTCATCATCTCTACCTCTTTTTGTAATTCGCGAATATCTAACTTTAGGATCTGCATCAATCCATACAACCCTACCGTTCAGTTCGTGAATTTTATCAACTTCACCTGGGTTTCTTAAACTGGATATTACTAGCCCGGAGTACTTTTCATCGCCACCCTTTTTGATGTAGATTGCTACGGCTTTGTCTATCAATACCCCAAGCCCATATTCCCTGCGCCATTCAGCACTGATAGTTCTAAGGTTTATTCGCTCGGTACTCAGACCTCTTGTACGTGCCTCATCTCTTAGAAGCTCGGTAACTCCGATAAATAGATATCCGTGCTGTTTTACTAAAATCTCAGCAACACTATCTTTACCACTCCCATTTGTACCAGAAATACCCAACAACATCTTCATATCCGCGCCCTTTAATATTTATTTAAGATAATCCATTAATTTTTTAGAATCTTTATGCTTTTTTAACTTTGCCAATGCTTTAGCCTCTATTTGTCTAATTCTTTCACGAGTAACGCTAAATTCTTGCCCTACTTCTTCTAAAGTATGGTTTTTGCCATCTTCTAGGCCAAATCGTAATCGTAAAATTTTCTGTTCTCTCTCACTTAGAGACCCCAATAAGCCTTTTACTTGTTGTTTTAACAAGGAACCCGTAGCGGATTCTTCCGGCGTTATGGTGTCTTCATCCTCTATAAAATCACCGAGTACACTATCTTCCTCATCGTCACGCACGCTTGCATCAAGTGAACTAATATCTTGTTTAATCTTCATAATATGCTCAACTTTTTCAACATCAAGTTCCATCTCTTCGGCAATTTCTTCGTTGGTTGGCTCTCTATTTAAATCCTGCGTTAGTCGTCTTTGGGTTCTGAGTAATTTATTTATAGTTTCAACCATGTGCACTGGTATTCTTATTGTTCTAGCTTGGTCCGCTATAGCCCTAGTAATTGCTTGTCTAATCCACCATGTCGCGTATGTAGAAAACTTAAATCCTTTATCTGGGTCAAATTTTTCTACAGCTCTTAGCAAACCCGTATTACCCTCTTGAATAAGGTCTAGTAGGTCTAGCCCACGCCCAACATACCGTTTAGCGATACTTACTACTAATCTCATATTGGCTTCAGCCATTTTATCTTTTGCCCGCTTGTCTCCAGAAACTACTTTTTGGGCTAAATCAAACTCTTCTTCAGCGGTCAGTAAAGGAATTTTACCTATTTCTCTCAAATATAGCCGTACCGAATCATCAGCAACATCCTCTAAATATTTTGCTCCCTTTACAGGCTTTCCTTTTTCCTTTTCTTCTTCTTCTGCCTCTTCGTCTACCCAAGTAGAGCTAGACGTTTTACTGCTTGCACCTTTTGCCGTAATGGTTATATTGGCATCTGCAAGACCCTCGTACAATGTGTCAAGTGTATCAATATTGTCCGGAGTGTCTGGTATAACATTAAATATATCTTTTTGGTCTATTTTGCCATCTTTTTTTGCTTTATCTAATAAGTCGCCAACTATCTTCTCGATATTATCAGCGCTATCTACTACCTTAGTGTCTTTTTTTGCCATAACTTAAATTTAAGCTCCATATCTATAGCCCTAGAAGGCGTTTTTTTAATAATTCCAAAGCATTTACTTTGCCGAGTAACTTTTTCTCTTGTTCTTCGGTCGCTTCGTTAAGTTCTTTTAGAATAACTGTTTTTTCTTTTCGCGTATAAAATTCTACCAGTCTTCGTACGAGTTGTGATACTTGATACCCTAATTCCTCGTGTTCAGTATGCTGATAGGTTTCCTCAAATAGAAGTGTTAACATCTTAACATATTCGTCTTCCTTTTTCACGTCTTTTAGGTTATCGCTATTCTTTAAAAAAGTCCTGGCTTGCTCGGAAAATAGTTCTTTAGGCATAAATGGCAGGGTTTTTCGTAAGTCATTTACTGAAAGCATTATGCAAAGGTAATGTTGTTCTCTTACTATTTGTTCAGTATCTTCCGTCTTGTCTTCTTTATTTAACACATTTTGAGGTCTTTTAAGCCTCTTCGGTGTTTTATTTGTTTCAGAACTAAATTTCTTTGAAATTGTATCGACACTAGTATTAGATTTATCAGCTATTATTCTTAAGTAGTGCTCTTGTTCTACTTTATCTTGTAACCCCTTTACGATATCTAGGGTTTTCGTGGTAAAAACTCTTTTACCGTGTGCTGTCGCTATATCTACAGATTCTGAAACTCTATCTATAAGCCAATCGACCATATATTGAGGTTTCTCTACTGTCTTCAGCCACAAATCCACATTCTGTTTAATTAGCTCGTCTGGGTCTTTACCTGTCGGAATGTCTATAAAGGATAACTCAACACCAACTTTTTGAGCTAATGGGATTGATCTTTCTGCAGCTTCTTGACCAGCCCTATCATCATCAAATGCCAACCGAACGTCAGCAGTAAATCTTTGTAGTGATTTCAAATGATGTGAGGTAAGAGCTGTTCCTGCTGAAGCTACAACTTGTTTTATTCCTGCTTGATGCGAGGCCACTACATCTAGATTACCTTCAACTACTACAACGTACCCTGATTTTCTAATGTGTTCTTTGGCAGACGAGAAACCAAAAAGTTGTCTGCTTTTATCATATAAAATCGTTGCGGGAGTATTGATGTACTTAGGTGAGTTCTTGTCATTGCTCATTTGCCTAGCTGTAAAGCCTACAGGACGCCCCTGATTGTCCTTAAGGGGTATCATTACCCTATTTCTAAACATATCAATAACTCTGTCTTGCCTTCTAACACATAGTCCGGCTGCCAGTGCTTCGTCCTCGGTAAATCCGGATTTTAAGAGATGACCCAATAATAATGTTGACCCAGAAGGTGAATAACCAAACTGGAAATCAAGCAATGTCTGTTTATCGAATTTTCTATCTTCCCGTAAGTATTTAAGCGATTTATGATTTTTGGTTAGTTGTATCTGGTAAAAGTGTACGGCTGATTCTACAGCTTTGAAAAGTCTTTCTTTTTTACCGCTATTTACCGACTTACCGCTAGAAAAAACTTTCAAGTCTACTCCCGCTTTTCGTGCTAGTAATTCTAAGGCGCCTTTAAAATCTAGTCCTTCTACGGTTTCGACAAAGCTAATCACATCCCCGCCCTTACCGCTACTAAAGTCGTGCCAGATCTGTTTTTCCGGACTAACTATAAAACTAGCTGTTTTCTCGTTTGTAAAAGGGCTAAGACCTTTAAAATTACGCCCAGCGCGCTTCAATTGAACGTATTCAGACACAACATCTTCTATATTTAGCCTGCTTTTAATCTCCTGCACAGCATCCATACTCTATATTATCTAGCAGATAGCCGATTGTGGCAAGCATGTGCAATAAAAGCCTTAAGAATGTTATTATAGCTTCATGCAACCACAAGAACAAAACCCTTACAGTTTTATTACCAATCCCTCTAGTCAACAAGGTCCTAAATTACAATTTAGCCAAAATCCTAAACAACGCATAATTATATCCGTAGTTTTCGTAAGCGTGATTATTATAGCTATAGTAGTGTTCAGTATATTCTCGTCAATAGGGGGACAAAAAAACGATGATCTAGGGGTTTTATCCGCCTATCAAACTGAGATGTTGAGAGTTAGTAATCTTGGAATTAAGGACGCAAAAGACCCTAGTACGAAATCTCAGATTGCTACGCTACAAGCTTTTATAACAAGTGATAACAACGATATTGCAACTTATTCTAAAAAAATTGGGTTCAAAATATCCAAAACCCAAAACGCATCCCAGTTAAACCCATCTACAGATAAAACTCTGCAGGCTGCGGCTCAAACTAATAATTATGATAAAACTCTTCTGGATTCAATTAATAAATTATCATCTTCGTACAAATCTCAACTTCAAAAATCATTAAATGACACCACTGCAATAAATAAGACTGCCTTACTAAAGACAGCAGCTGCAAATATTCTTACCTACGAGGAATAAGACTACTTAAACTCGGGCATAGCTGATGCTACACCCTGCACAAGGTTATAGCTATGCAGTATCAACGCCTGCACCTCTTTGTCGTCTAACTGACCAGACAAAATTACAGTAATCCAGTGCTTTTTATTCAGATGATAGCCTGGCATCACAGATTCATACTTTTCTCTTAAAAGTTTACCAAGTTGTGGGTCGCACTTTAAGCTTAGATTAACGGGAGATTTACCTTCAAGAATTAAGGCAAACATTTTGTCATCATCTTTAACTTTTGTCTTATATACTGCAACATCCTCACCAAATGGATAATCCAGTCTGGTATTTGGAAAACTTAGTATGTACTCTTCTACTTCTTTAAAGCTCACTCTTTGTTCCGCTTAAACCATTCTAGATAATATTGTAATTCGGCTATGCTGGCTTGAATGTCCTCAAAAGCTCTATGAACAGCTGGCTTTTCAAATTCAACTCCATACATACTTTGCATAACTATTTTCCATGCGGTAACGTCCAGCATACGGTAATGAAGCCTCAAATCAAGCTCTGGCATCCATTGTTTTATAAAGGCCCTATCGCTATGAATAGAGTTTCCAGCTAATATCGCAGGTTCTTTACCAAAATGATGGTCAACAAAATTTACTAATTCTTTTTCTACTGCTCTTAGGGTTTTAGATTTTGCAAGATTATTCAAGAACTCATCTCTGTTATCAGGATAATCCTTCCACCAAGAATTTTCGTTCATCCGTTCTATAACTAGTTTTCTATTATGCTGCAAAGTAGCCTCGTAGCTATCTAAAGTTTCAAGATCAGGGCCAGTAACTTCAGCAGCCACTTCAAGAATGACGTCTTTTGTTGGGACCAAACCGGTCATTTCTAAGTCTACCCACAAAAATTTATCTAACTTTGGCATTTTATTACTCATTACAACAGTATACTCTATTGCTCAATCAGTCTAAAGTGCACTAAATACACCGTAAAACTTTATTTTCTGCTTCTCTTCCACCACCTAATTATCTCGATAGCTTTTTTCTTGTCCATACTAAGAATAATTCTTTTGTACCTTGGCTTATCTGTCTTAATTACTATCACGTTGGTTAGAGTAGGTTTCAATAATCCTTTTGGCTTTTTAGATAATACAAAATCCCAACCTTCTTTATTCCAATAAGATCCTGCCATTATCCAAGATGGTAGATGGCTACCAGGAAACCTAACTAGCAAAAAAGGCCAATCCCTGAAATCATCGTTCCAGGAAATATTAGTAATGTCTTCTCGCTGGACATTAATCTTGGCTCTAAAAGCTAGAACCTGCTCAATCCCTTCAAGTACTATATCAATACTCTCTGTAGTATTTGTAATGTACATATAGCTACTTTCCTCCTTTGTACTTACTATTATGGACTACGGGCTTGTAAGTAGCTAATTATTTAGTTTCCTTGAACTGTAGTGATGCTGAGTTAATACAATATTGCGGTTTTTTACTGCTAGTACTAAAAACATGGCCAAGGTGCCCGCCGCACGTATAGCAAGAGACTTCAATTCTGTCCATACCAAAGGATAGATCTTTAGTTAATTCTACGCTTGAGTCATCTATCAACTTATTAAAACTTGGCCAACCGGATCCACTGTCATACTTAGCACTAGAGTCAAATATAACACTTCCACAGTTAGCACAGCTATACTCGCCTGTTTTGTTATTCTGTAAGAGCTTTCCAGAAAACGGAGCTTCAGTATGTTTTTTAATTAAAACCTGTTTTTGAAGCTTTGTTAAACTAGCATTAATCTTTTTCATGACACTATTATACAATAGTTGGCCCTGCTAACACCTTAAATTTGAATGCTGGGTTTACTATTAGGAACTATTTTTTATCTAATTTTGAAAGGCCTGTTTTATCTATCACGTAGTAAATTATTAGAGCTGTTGCTACTAGAGTTATTACTGCTTGTAAAATGTTACCCCAACCAAAAACTAAAACATCACCGTTTCTTTCTACGGTCGATCTAATAGCGCTAAGGTCTGTGCCATTTAATATTAAGCCCACTAATGGGTTAACAAATTGATTTACCAATACGGATACTACATTACTAGCCTGAATACCAAGAGCTAGTCCTACTGCTAAACCTACTACTCCTTGTTTGCGAACATAGTCCACAAATCCGTCTACTAAATTTTTCATACAAGTCCCCCTTATATTATTTTATACTTTTGTATAATATAATGACTCGTTTTTTTGCGCAAGGGTCGTTAAGCTGTTTTAGCTGCTACAAGACGTTCAACAGCTATCAAAATAGCTGCTTCCTTTAGCCCTATATTCTCGTCTTGTGATCTTTTGTATACATTCTTTGTTGCAATAGACAGACAGTCTCTAAGCTTATTATTAACTTCATCTTCTGACCACGACTCACCAGCTAGATTTTGCTTCCACTCAAAGTAGCTTACAGTTACTCCACCTGCATTGGCGAGAATATCTGGGATAACCACAATGCCTCTTTCGTGCAATGCGTCCATGGCATCAGATTCTATAGGACCATTGGCCATCTCAAGTATCATCGGAGCCTTAACACTGGACTCGTTCTGCGTGTTAACAACACCGCCTAATGCAGCAAAGACCAATAAGGATACGTCTGAACTAAGAATTGCTTCGCTTGAAGTATTTTCTACTCCTTCTTGCTTGTAATCAACAAAACGGCCACGGCCCTTCTTGAATTCTGTAAGTTTTTTAGCACTTAAACCTTCTGGGCAATATAATCCACCGCTAGAATCAGTTACAGATACCAATTTCCATTCTGGAAATCGCTGTTCCATCAAATCTGCAAAAAATCCGCCAACGTTACCATATCCTTGAATTGCATATGTAAAGTCGTGACTATCATCACCGTGCAGTTCTAGATATGTCTCTAGAACGTATAGCCCGCCACGTCCTGTAGCGGCATTTCTACCCTTACTACCACCATTTTCAAGACTCTTACCAGTGAAAGTAGCGTTAGTAGTGTCTCCGGTTATTTTGGCGTATTCATCTACCATCCAATCAATAATCTGTGGGTTTGTATTTACATCAGGGGCTGGTACATCTTTTTGTGGACCAATGTGCGGTGCAAGCTGCTTGACGTATTCTCTAGACAACTCTTCTAGTTCTTCTATGCTAATTTTTCTTGGGTCTACTACGACCCCCCCTTTGCCACCACCAAACGGGATATCGACTAAAGCTGTCTTCAAGCTCATTAAAGTTGCAAGTGCCCTGACCTCTTCAAAGTCTACTTCCGGATGAAATCTAATACCACCTTTGTAAGGACCCCGGTCTTTATTATGTTGCATCCTAAAAGCTTTGTAAGTTTTACCATTTTTTAAAGTCAATTCAAACTCATGTGCCGCGTCTACGCTTAATAATTCTTCTACATCATTATCTGATAAATTAAGTTTATTTGCAGCTTTAGTAATGGCCTTTTGAGCAGTTTTTAACATAGTTTTAATTACCTCTTTTCTGCATAAATAATAGCAGACGCGATATACCTAACTAAAGCCCAGTTTTTTTGCTTAGAAAATCTTCGGCCCGATAAGCGCTGATTCTTCTGTGTTCTTCACTAACTCTATCTAGTTGTTTTACTGCGCTACTCATGTGTGAATTCTTAGAAAATCTTTCTCTATTCTTATCTATAAACCGCCAATACAAACCATCCCATGTATCGGACCAATCTCCGTGAGAATAGTGGCTCATTTTTTGAATGTAATTACTACTACTAATAAATGGCTTTTCTATTAACGAGCTCCCCCCGTCTGCAAACTGGCTCATTATATAAACGTTTGGTACGGTTACCCAATCATAAGAATCTATACACATTTCCATAAACCAACGATAAACTTCGTCCGGATGTATGTCGCTTAAAAACATTATATTGCCAATAACCATTAACCTTTCAACATGGTGTATATAAGACCTATCTAATATTTTATTAATAACATCATCTACAGGTGGTATGCCTGTTGTCCCGTTGTACCAATCAGCCGTTAGAGTTCTGTTGTGGCCAAATATATTTGCTGTACGCATCTGAACATGTTTCTTTAAATATTGTCCACGCATATATTCTCTCCACCCTAATATATGGCGTATAAAACTTTCCAGACTAGCAATTGGAACCGATTTTTTCTTATTTCTCTGCAGTGCTAAGTCAATAACCTTTTGTGGTGACAACAACCCGTTGTTTAGCATTGGAGAAATTCCGCTGTGGTACACCCAAGGGCTATTACCGTCTACAGCATCCTCGTAATCGTTAAAACTATCTATCCTGTGCTCTAAAAACTCTTTAAGCCACTGATAGGACTCTTCGCTGTTTGTGGGCCATGCAAAATCATCAATCCTACCAGGATTTTCTGGAAAGTACTGAGTAACATATTTTTTAGCTTCTTCCACATATTTATTAGAGCCAAAGACCTGGAAACTAGGTATTTTATGATCTAACGGCAATCTTTTTGATACCTTAGAATCAAAACTTAACTTTCCACCAACAGGTTTATAGGTATCAGGATTTATTAATATATTAAATCTTTCACGTTGCCATCTATAAAAATGGTTAAAGTTAGCTTTTTTTGTATTAGTTAGAAAATTCGTGATTTCTTGACGAGACAAAAAGAAGTTTGGAGACTCTAAGACTTCAACTTCTGGAGAATGAGACAGCCCATCGATTGCGGATTCTAGCCTTCGCTGAAGAACATCATCCGTAACATCAAAATAAATTATTTCATCAAACTCGTGTAATTTATTTACAATATCACCCGTCTCGTTTATACGATGAGATTCGATATACTCTACTTTGTATCCGGCCGGCCATAATACTTCTTCAACATATCTGCGGGCAGAGGCTCTCATATAAACAAGTTTTTGCCTGTGTAAGTACCGTGGGTATTGATTATCTTTACCAAAAATAAGTGGTTCTTCCACCATAATTACTTGATCTACATCCTTTGGAAGTGCATCTAGATCGAATAATTGATTCGTATATAAAAGTAAAACGTTTTTGCCCATCAAGTATATTGTGCCTCAACGGAGTCATTAGCACAAGCGTTTTACATAGATTCTGGTGCACTTATACCCAATAAACCTAGCCCATCACTGAGCTTACTGGCGTAAATTGACACTAGTCTAATTCTAAATTCCTGTCTTTTATCTCCGATAACTTGTGAATTTTCATAGAATTTATTAAAAGTTTGAGACAATTCATACAAATATCCGCAAAGGCTATGTGGGGCTAGTTCTGTTGCGGCCTTAATTACTATGTCGTTGTACTGGCTAATTTTTCTAACGAGAGACCTCTCGTGTTTATCTAACTTAAGCGACTCTTCGTTTTGAGACATATGAGACAAGTGGTTAGATGATTTAGATTTAGATAATATCGAACAAGCTCTAGCGTGGGCATATTGTAGATATGGCCCAGAATTGCCTTCTAGGGCTACAGATTCACTAGGGTCATAAGTGATATCTGAGCCAATTCTATTTTTCAAAAAAGCGTATTTTACGGCTGCCAATACTACCTCAGAATCTTCGGTAATTTTATCTTTTTTGGCAACCGTTGCAGCGGCCTCAAGAATTTCGTTTGCAGTAACAATATTACCCTTCCTTGAACTCATCTTTATTCCACCAATTAATTTAACTACCCCGTGAGTTATATGTTTAGTCCTTTGAGCTGGATCAGGCATAAATTGTTCAATACTTTTAATAACAACCTGCATATACTGGGCTTGTTCACTGGCTGTAATAATAATTGATTCATCGAACTTAAATTTTTCCCATTTTGTTAAGCTTAATCCGACATCTTTGGTTTCGTACGTTGGTAGACCCTCAGAATTTATAAAAACTCTAGTATGTAGCCCATACTTTTCACCGTTAAATATTACCGCTCCATTAGACTCTTCATAAACACCCCTTTGAAGTTGTTCTTTAACTGTACTAAGTCCTAGCTCTGTTACTGAGCTTTCGGGAATATATTGATCAAACTTATTTACCTCTAATTTTTTATACAATTGCTGAAAGTAATCATAGCTCCACTGACGACATGTCCAATAAATTTGCGCGAAGTTCGATTCATGATCGTTATTGCTTTGTATCTCGTACACTTTTTTATTAAATTCTTTAATTTTTTGCTTTAATTCGTCATTATCCTCATAAGCATTGTTTCCCTCAACATACCTATCACCCAACCAACTAGAACGTTCTTCCTCTGATATAGTAGTTAGTTTTTCAGGATGCTCACCTTCTAAATTATTCACTATAGCCCACATACTTTTTGCAACATGTAACCCTACATCACCACCATAATTAATCCTAGTAACATGAGCACCCACTTGTTCTATAAGCCGCGAAATAGTATCACCCACTAAAGTCGTATACAAATGCCCTGCATGTAATGGTTTAAAGGGATTAGGATCAGAATACTCTACTAATATTTTTTGGTCTATAAGAGGTTTCTGAGGATCGTCAAACAGCGAGTTAAATAATACTGAATCTTGCAAAGTAATATTGATAAATCCAGGTCCGGCAACTCCAACGCTAGAAAATATCTCATTTTCTTGCATCTTTAAGGCGATTTTTTGAGCTACGTTTCTTGGACTATCTTTAAGGTTTTTTGATACCTGCAACGCAATATTGGATGAGAAGTCACCAAATTCCTCATCTGTTAGCTCTACTTGAGCTACGACATCAACACCAAATAAATCCTTACAAACTCCTACTATTACTTTTGCTATTTTTTGCTTCATAATTAGTATAGATTATACCATTTTCTCTGTTTTATAAGACATAAAGTCGTATACTAACTATATGAAAAAACTTATTAGTTTCCTAAAGGCTGGGAATAATCACGTTGTTGGGTTTATAAACTACTGGTCTAGAGGAAAAATTAAATCCTCTCACGTTATTTCTGTAACTATTTTGGGGTTTTCGGCCGTAGCCTGGGCTTTAACCTATTGCCATCCGATAATAGCTGGATTGCTAATTATTATTATGGCCTTGTTAGATTTATTAGCTGCTGCGCTCGCTAAATTGCACAAAAACGCCTCAAGAATGAGTATGTTTTTTACTAGTGTCTCGTTTAGCCTAAAGGAGATAATCCTATATAGTGCGCTTGCGGTTTTTGTATACAAACATGTTGACAGCCAAGCTCTATGGTTAGTTGTCGCCGTTGCTGGCAGCTCAATGCTAGTTAGATACGTAAAGGCAAAAGGAGAGATGGCTTTGTACGGGTCTGACATCGTAAAAACACATATATTACTAGATAGATTATTTGCTACCGGGAATATAGACTACTATTTCAGAGTGTCTGTCATTGCAGTAGGTTTATTTACCGGGTCACTAGAGTTCGTCTTGCCGTTACTGCTCGCTGCCAATGCCTTAACAATATCAGACAGATTCTTGCGCATCAGTAAAGTCCTATACAGTATTGATAAAAAAGAAACTAAAAAACTAAAGGTTAAACAAAAATAATATACTAGATTTAGTACTTATATATGTAGTCACTATATTCTTCGATAGAGTTAAGTAATGTACGATATTCATTAATTTTAGAAGATAGGTCCTCATTTGTTGACATAGTAGTATTATCAACTATAAAAGGTTTAAAAATATCAAAGCCACAAAAAGCTAAAGTACTGTGTAGTACGCCGTATAGGTGTTGCTCAATGCTGGCTCCATGCATACCTTTTACGTCGTAGTAACTAATAGGGTCAGCCACTGCCACCGATGTTAACACTTTTTTACCACGCATCAAACCAGTAGAATATCTAGAGCTTGCATCCCAGGCAAAGCCCATTGCTAGTACCCTATCAAACCATCCTTTTAGAATAGCCGGCAGGCCAGACCACCATAGCGGAAAATGAATAATAATTAAATCTGCATTTTTAACTTTTTCCATTTCCGCATTTATGTCTGGACTAAAGCCAGACCCCGTATTCACGGCTCTTTCTTGTTCGAAAATATAGTCAGCATTGGCCCCAGAACTAGTGTTAAAATCTATAATTGATGCTACAGGATTAAACTGTTGAGCATAAAGATCCGTCATAGCGACTTTATGCCCTGCTCGCTCTAAAACACCCAAAGCAGCGTTCTGTAACCTTGCGGTAAAAGAAGCGTTATTTTCGTGGGCAGTAACTAATAAGATATTCATTACTTATATTCTACGTTTAACATAAGCTAAATCAAAATAATATATACACTGGTGCATTTTAAAGATGCTAGGTACTGTCTACTAAGCACCGAGTGTTGAAAAAGATTTGTTATCAATTTTAAGTCGCAAGCTATTTATTTTCCACCTGCCGGCTACTTTTTTAAACTGATATTCGTAAGTACCGTTCATTTTAAATACGTGTCTCTGACCGTCTTTCATGGAGTAATACCTAGCTTCTATCTCACTCTCCGCACAAACCTCTTTTTTACCAGTTCTTTCTATGGTCATGGCTCCAAGCGTATGTCGGGCGCTATAATATAAATCCCTAAGTAGCCTTCTCCAACCATATGTAACGTTTGTTACACTCTTTATACCTGGCTTTTCGTTGCTAAATACTTCTTCGTCAATGTATGGCGATTCAGTAAATAGTTGCTCAAGTTTATGCCATTGACCTTGATCACGGTATTCCATTACTTGTTCTATTAATTCTCTTATATGTGCATTTACCGCTGCTGAATACATATTTCTACCCTCCGATTCTATTATAATGATTGCTCAATATCTTCTTGCTTAATCGCGTTTTTACCCATGTGTGGTCAAGCAATAATACATCACTTTTATTTAATTAGCAAGCTCTACAGTAGAGTGCCAAAACATAACTTGTCTAATCTGTTAATATATAGATACATGAACATCACAATATTAAGTATTGGCAATAAAACACCCCCTGAACTCCAGCCCCTGATTGATGAATATATCAGGAGACTCCCTCGTAATATCCGCATCGATTGGCAATACCTAAAACACGGCCAAGGAGCAGATACTACTAGTAAAAACCATGAAGCTGAGAAATTACTGAAATATATAAAGAAAACTGACTTTGTTATCTTACTAGATGAAGTCGGCACTCTGGTGTCCTCTACTAAACTATCTGGGATACTATTTTCGGAAGCTCACCAGAACATAACTTTTGTTATTGGTGGCGCTTATGGGGTAGCAAACAACATCAAAACAAGAGCAGATAAAATAGTTTCACTATCTAAGCTAATTTTTCCTCATAAAATAGTTAGGCTAGTTTTAGCAGAGCAAATATATAGATCCCACTGTATCCATGTAGGCCATCCCTACCATCATTCATGATATTAAAGTGTTGACGGCTCCAACTAATTCAGAAGTTTTATCAATAATCATGTCTGGTGTGGAGTTTTCTAGGCCCTCTCTTCCCATTAGGCCCCAACTAACGGCAATTACTTTAATGCCTGCCTTATTACTGGCGTCTACGTCCCTTGTCTCATCACCAACATATACAACATCTGACTTATTTAGATTGTAGTCTTTAAGTATATGCTTAAGCGCTTTGTCTTTTCCAAATATAGCCATCTCAGATCTTACAAATTCGAACTCTGGGAATTTATGGTGCTTAAGATATTTCTCTACAATATCTTGATTGTTGGAAGTTAACACACCTATCTTAAACCCTTCTGCCTTTAGTTTAGCTAGATCCTTAATTATTCCCTCAAAAGGGTTAACCTCATCTATGTGTTGTCGCATTTCTTCAGATAAAGTGTGGATTATTTGTGGGACTCTATAAAATTTAACCTTTTTATTTTTCATTGCTTTTCTATAGCCCATTTTTCTTAAAGCAGAAAACTCGCTTCGCTTAATTTTTAAATAACCAAACTGCTTAGAGTGAGCATTATATAGTCTAAACATCAGATCTATGCTGTCCGCTAAAGTGCCGTCAAAATCAAAAATCACCGTCTTCATACTCAAGATTATATAAGACAACCCTCTTCTAGCCTAGCTTAGCTCTTTGTACCTAAAGCAATCCATAGTGTGGTCCATTACTAAACCCGTAGCTTGCAGGTGCGCATATATTATCGTAGAGCCAACAAAACTCATCCCTCTACCCTTTAAATCTGCACTTATCCTGTCCGACAATTCTGATGTTGTGGGTATAGATTTTTTGCTCATAAATCTATTTATAATAGGCTTGCCCTTAGTAAATCCCCAAATATATTCATCAAATGTGCCGAATTCTTTTTGAATGTCTAAAAATACCTTAGCATTTTTAACAGCTGCTTTAACCTTTAACCTGTTGCGGATTATTCCCTTATCTTGCAACGCACTTTGAATATCTTTTTCGTCAAATTTGGCTACCTTTTTAGGATTAAAATCTGCGAACCTTTTTCTGTAGCCTTCCCTTCTTTTCAGAATCGTTAACCAGCTTAATCCAGCCTGTGCTCCTTCGAGTATCAGGAATTCAAAGTGTTTTTTGTCTTCATGAACCGCTACTCCCCACTCTTCATCGTGATATTTTTGGTAAGTATCGCTACTATCTGCCCACTGACAGCGTATGACGCTTTTATTGTCTGCTTCAATGATGACTTACTCCCAATCTTCAATAATAATTCTTTTACCTACCTTTTTCAGAGTAACTTTTTGTTTTTCTCGCCAGCTTAGAGCGCGTAGCATCTCAATTGGCAGGGTTATGCCCATACTTCGCCCACCGCCCATGCGTGTTAGCCTCCTAATGTTTCGTTCTTCTAGTTTTCTGCGTGCCATATACCACAAATATACACTTAATGCCCTATATAAACAAACTATTTGCTACTGTTTTAATTCAGTAGCTTATTCAGTAGCAAATTTATTGCGGAGAGGGAGGGATTCGGTCACTTCCAGCGGTCACATTCTGCGACCCCAATTTTATCTTACTAAAAACAAGTTTTAAATCAGATAATAATCCTTGCGGAGATTCACTGAATCTCCTC
>CAYVHE010000007.1:0-22020 GCA_964451085.1 uncultured Candidatus Saccharibacteria bacterium
AGGGTGAAGACTGCCAGTGGCAGTCTGGAAACGAATCTTCCTATGGCAACTTGTTGCCAATAGTGAAGTTCGGGGGTCGCTGGAAGTGACCGAATTCCTCTTTTGGAAAAAGGATTCGAAGCCGTTTTTTTTTGTATTACAAAAAAGGGTTCGCTAATTAGTATAATGCCCGAACATTGTTCGGCGCATAGATTAATTAGGTCCCTCTCATCCCTCTCTCTCCGCCAGGAAGAGAAAGCTCACCATTTATGGTGGGCTTTTCATTCTTTTTGGAAAGGGGATTATAAAAACAGCGTTTATTGCGTTATTACCCATATACTGAACAAAGATTAAACTTCTGTTACAATAAAGCTTATGAATGTGGATTCTAAAAAGAATCAAGATGCAAAATGGGGTTATAAAGCAGAAGAACCACAAGAGAAATTTAGTGGTGACCAGGTATCTCAGCCTCAAATAGTTTCTAAAGCTAAAGTCACAACGGTTAAGTGGACCGCTTCTGAATATATTGCAACAGATAAAAATTCATCTTGGTTTTTTATACTTTTTGGCGCAGGAGCAGTTACTGTACTAATAGTGTGGCTGATTACACAAGATATTCTAGCTAGCTCGGTCATACTTTTGGCTATTACGGCAATGAGCGTTTATGCCAACAGAAAACCAGAAACAAAGTCATATGAGATTGACGATAAAGGCGTAAAAATTAATGATAAGTTTATCCATTATCGAGATTTTAGATCTTACTCAATGGTTGAGGAAGGAGCACTAGATAGTGTTTGGCTAAAACCCCTAAAACGTTTGTCTCCCACTGTTGTAATGTATTATTCTCCGGAAGATGAAGCTAAGATAGCCGACACACTTTCTAATTTTTTGCCCCACGAACAAAGAGAGTTAGATTTTATAGATAGGGCCTCAAGAAAGATGAAATTTTAGATTTAAAGTATGCGATTTATTAAAAAAATATTTCTGTTTCTGGCTTCTTCCTTGCTTGTTACGTTGTTCCTAGCTACTTCAACACTTTGGATTTTGAACAACACTCTCGGTGACAGAAACGTAGTTAAAGGCTGGTTTGATAAGAGTGGTTTTTATAATAACGTAATTGCTGAGGTTGTTAAGGCAACAACTCAGAATGCCCAAAATGACCCTGAAGCCTCTAATATAGATAGCGAGGTGCTGACAAGAGTAGCTAATAAAACTTTTACACCAGAATTTTTGCAAAAAAACTTAGAGGGAGCGCTGGACGGTAGTTATAACTGGTTAGAAAAAACATCCCCGACTCTTGACTTTACTATTGATCTTACCGACGTTACTAAGTCTTTTGGAGAAGGAATTGGCAGTGAAGCCAAAGCTTTAGCCGAAACTCTACCAGTCTGTAGTTCATTTGCGACGCAGCAGAATTTTGATGTTTTTAATGCAGATTGTATCCCTTCAGATGTAAATCTTGTTCAATTAGCTAATGAATTTGCTGATGGCATCATAAATAGTCAAGACTTATTCCCTACCAAGGTAATTAAAGCTTCCGATATTAAGATAAACCAAAACGGAATAGAAACGCCACTTTCTGAGGCATATAGTAAAGTACCTACTTGGTATGGATGGGCAACTTCCGCTGTCTGGGTGGTGATAGGCCTAACGCTATTGGACGTAATAGCTATAATTTATCTCTCAAAAACTAAGTCAAAAGGCTTTTTTAGGGTTGCTAGATCATTAATATTGGCAGTATTTTCCTTGGTGATTTTTGCGGTTTTGAGTACTTATGCACCATTATCGATAGGTGGAGTTTTCGGGGGAGATGCCTCTGCAGAAGGCTATTCCGAAAGAGTTATTACCCCGTTCATTACAGAGGCTATCGGCAGTTTTAGCTCTTGGGCCTATAAGTTTGCCGTTATTTACGGTGTATTAGCCGCCATAATACTAATAACATTACTCGTACTTAAGTTTAGACGTAAGAAAAATAAAAAGACAGATAAACCCGATATTGACGACGACAAGACAGAACAAACTGATTCAGCCTCAGATAAAACCAAAGATTCTCAAAACGAGCAGAACGATAAAATTGAAGAGAAAGTTAAGGATAGTAAGCCAAAAAAAGATGGCATGCATCACAATATCAATAATGATAGCCCTACAGAAGAAACTGAACCCAAAGAATCCAAAAAAGAACCAGGCAAGAACGCCGACAAAAAGAACGATACAGATACTGCTTAAAGTAAGTAGCTATTTATAAAGCACCATCGCCCATCATTGCTTTATATCTAAGATCATTAAAATCAGAACGACTAATTACAGAGTTGTCTTTTAGGTCATGCCTGTATGTGTCTGGTGATTTACAATAAAGATCAGTCGCTCCGATGTCGAGTGTTATACGGTTGCAGCTAAACATATTACGAATATCATAGTCAGACAGTTCATTAGAATTGCTATTTTTAGAGGTTAAAATCAATACATAGGTTATTACCAACACAGTTACTAGCAGAATAATCACGACGTATTTAGCTTTTGTTGAACTTATTTTGGGTTTCATAACTCGTTTACTCATAAAAAAATTATACTACAATCTTCCTCTACTATAACTATTTGCGGAGATTCGCTGGGTCTTCTCACCCCGAACTTCACTATTGGTAACAAGTTGCCATAGGAAGATTCGTTTCCAGACTGCCACTGGCAGTCTTCACCCTACCCAAGTTCAAATACATATTTCACTCCCAAACTAAAAACAGGGCTTACAGCCCTATTCTAAGTTTGGCGGAGAGAGAGGGATTCGGTCACTTCCAGCGACCCCCGAACTTCTGCCTTGAAAGCAAGCTTTCAGGTGAAGATTCATTTCCGATATGCCACTGGCATATCTCACCCTGTCGGGTTCAAATCCCACTTGTTCATCAATATAAAAGTCCCAGACTAGCTGGGATTTGTATATTGGCGGAGAGAGAGGGATTTGAACCCTCGAAGCACGTTGCCACACTTACACGATTTCGAGTCGTGCGCCTTCAACCAACTCAGCCATCTCTCCAAATTTACTAAACTAGCCTTATTCTATCAAACATCTCTGGTATTTATAAGGTAATAATGCTATTATTACCCCTGTTCAGGTAAGTTTAAAGCATGTTTAGCAAGTATTTTGCACCCGTAGCTCAGCTGGATAGAGCGTCTGTTTGCGGTACAGGAGGTCGTGCGTTCGAATCGCGCCGGGTGTACCAATAAAAGAGTCAGACATAACGTCTGGCTTTTTTTAGTGTATAATTTTTTGTTATGTGGCAAGACACCGTTATAGCAATCGCTCAATTGGCATTTCTACCGTCAATGCTCCCTACTCTAATTGGTAAGGATAAGCCAGCTTTATCTACTAGTATTATGAACTCAATAATTGTAGGAGTTATAACTCTTACTTTTGTGACTCTACATCTTTGGTTTTCAGTTGCTACAGGCACCTTGACCGTATTGATTTGGGCAACATTAGCATTTCAAAAGTGGCTAATCTCTAAAAGGTAAAAGCAGTTTATCATCAAGATAGTACCCAAAGCTATATTTGATATACTAATCCATATGAAAAACTCCATTTTTACGAAGATAATAAAAGGTGATATCCCTTGCCATAAAGTATATGAAGACGATAAGACCTTTGCATTTATGGACATTCACCCAATGTTACAGGGGCATGTACTTGTTGTCCCAAAAGTGCAGATTAACCACTTAGACGAACTCCTCCCAGATGATTATCGGGCATTAATGGAAGTAGCTAAACTACTGAGCCAAACTATCAGGAAGGTTTTTCATACCAGTAGGACAGTTATGTACGTACTAGGTTTTGATGTAGAACATGCTCATATACATTTGGTCCCCACGGATAACACCAGAGAAATAGTTAATAGTTTCACTAAAATTAGTAAAATCGCCAACAAGGAACCCAATCATGAAAAACTGGCTGCCCATTCAAAATTGATAAGAGAATATCTTGAAAAACAGCTGTAACTAGCCGTTTAATGCTATTTTTATAGATTTATCTGGCCAAAATTGGTATTATAGGGCTTATATGGGTGAGGTGAATAGCGAGAAAGCCTTAGGTGATGCACTGCAAGCTGCCAGACAAGCAGCTGGTTTAACGCAACAAGAATTATGCCAAAAAGCTGGCATATCATACTCTACTCTTGCTAAAATAGAGCGCGGAGCTATCAAAACTCCATCTGTGTTTACTGTACAAAAGATTGCAAATGTCTTAGGTCTCAGCATTGACGAAATATTGGGCGCGGTCGTCAATACTGAGACCAAGGGCATTTCCGGTAAACGGACTAGCAAGGCAGGTATATCATTTCTATACCTAGATATTAATGGCTGTTTGGTGCGTTTTTACCACGAAGCCTTTACTAAGTTGGGCGCTGAAACGGGCATTCCTGGCGATTTAGTAGAATCAGCTTTTTGGCACTATAATGATGCTGCCTGCAGGGGTGAGATTACAATGGAGGAGTTTAACCAACGTTTATCAGAACGCCTAGGAACACCAACTTTTGAATGGATGGATTACTACATGGACACGGTAGAACCAATACAGGAAATGCACGAATTGCTAGTTTGGGCTTCTAAGAATTTTAAAGTTGGGCTTTTGTCTAACATTATGCCGGGTTTTGTAGACACGATGATTAAGCGAGGCATTTTGCCTTCTGTAAAATATGACGCCATTGTAGATTCTTCTAAGGTTGGTGCTATTAAACCAGAACAGAGGATTTATGAGATAGCGCAGCAATATTCAGGAGTTACTCCTGGAGAAATATTGTTTGTTGATGATAGCAGAACTAATTTGATGGCTGCAGATAGAATGGGCTGGCGTGTTCTGTGGTTTGACGATTATAGACCTCAAGATTCAGCAGATAAAATTAGAACAGTTTTAGAACTTTAAATAGTGTCAAAAATTTAAGAGATATCCGAAAATCTAGTAATTTCTTTATTGATATTATCAATCAGTTTTTGGGCTTCCAAAAGTTGATTTTTGGTATCTTGAATCAGTTCTTTCGGTGCTTGTTTGAGGTAACTGGGGTTATCCAATCGTTTTTTATAGCCCTGTAGCTTATTTTCAGCCTGTTTAAGCTGCTTTTCAAGCTGAGTGGTGTAGTTGACGGTAGTCTCTCTATCAACGTCTAACCAACAGCTGTGAGGTGTAGAAATTAAATGTAGTCCTTTGCCGTCTTCTACTTGGTGAACACCATCTATGCCAGCTAAACCAGAAATCAAATTGTCGTGCTTTTTAAGAAAATCTGCCTGTTTGAAATACAGGTTCGTGTTACGCAGTTTTAGTTTACTTTTGATTGTCCGCGTCTCTATAACAATATTACGTATATCCTCGAATTCTTTAACAAGTTTGGCATTAAACTTTTGAGGTTTGGGCCAGGGCTGAGTTATCAGTAGACTATTACTCTCCCAACCTAGCGTTTGCCAGATAGTTTCCGTAACAAAAGGCGCAAAAGGGTGTACTAGTTTAAGGACTGTTTCAAGCCCGTATTTAAGTAGTCCAGGATTAATCTCCTTCTTAGAAGCTTCTATGTACCAGTCAGCAAAATCATCCCATACAAAGTGATAAATCACTTCATAGGCCTCGCTGATACGATAATCATCCATTAACGAGGAAGAATTCTCTATTGCATGTTGTAATTTACTCAACATCCAATGATCAGCTGATGACACTGGTTTTACAGTTGCCCCACCTTGCTTGTCTCCTAATATATCTTCTGTAAATCTTGCGATATTCCATACCTTATTGGCAAAATTTCGTCCGGCTTTGACTTTAGTTGGGGCGTAGGCTGCGCTATCCCCTGCACTTCTACCACTTATTATTCCCATCCTGAGTGCATCAGAGCCAAATTCACTTATAACAGTGTGTGGGTCTATAACATTACCAATGCTTTTACTCATTTTCTTGCCGTCTTCGGCTCTAACCATTCCATGCAAATAAACTTCTTTAAACGGTATCTCGCCCGTTGCGTACAGTCCAAGACTTATCATTCTAGAAACCCACTGATAAAGAATATCAGTGCCTGTTTCCATTAATGATGTTGGATAAAAACGCTTAAAGTCTTTGCCGTCTGGATAATCAAGGGTTACATATGGCCATTGACCACTGGAAAACCAGGTATCAAACACATCTGGATCACGACGATAAGTTTTACCGTCAACTTCGATAGTTTCTTGGTCTACTGATTCGTTAAATATCCATTCATCTGGGTCGTCGACATTCTGAAAGGCAGGAATTGGAATGCCCCAAGCAATTTGTCTACTTATATTCCAGTCGCGGACATTTTCTAAATACCTAATGGTCTCATTTCTCTTTGCTTCAGGGAAGAAAGCGATTTTTTTATCTTTCAGAGTTTTTATAGCGGGCTTAGATAGTTCTTGCATTTTAATAAACCATTGGTCCAAAAGCATCGGCTCAATTACAGTGCCACATTTATAGCAAACCCCTACCCTGTTTTGATATTTTTCATCAACTTTTTCTAATAAGCCCTTCTCTTTTAACTCTTTAACAATGGCTTTTCTGGCTTCTAAGACGGGCATGCCTTCAAACTTCCCTGCTTTGTGGTTCATAGTCCCGTCATGATTTATTACTCTAACAGTTTCTAGGTTGTGTCTTTGGGCTACATCCCAGTCGTTAAAGTCGTGTGCTGGTGTTATTTTAACTGCACCGGTACCAAATTTTGGGTCTACGTAAGTGTCTGCTACAACTCTGATTTCAAAAGGACCGTTCAGGCCATCAGCTTTGATAACTTTACCTACTAAAGCCTTGTAGCGCTCATCATCTGGGTGTACGGCGATGGCTGTATCGCCAAATTTGGTTTCTGGGCGTGTAGTCGCAAGTGTAAATGGGCCGTATTTTAAGTAATAAAGTGGTGTTGTACGGTCTTCATAAGCTACTTCGATGTCCGCAAAGCCGGTACGGTGCTCGGTACAATAGTTTACTAGTCTTTCGCCTCTGTAAATTAAGCCCTCATCCCACATTTTTTTGAAAGTAGAATAGGCTGTTTTTACGACTTTTTTGTCTAACGTAAAAGTAAATCTGCTCCAATCACAACTCATTCCAAAAGAACGTAGTTGTGACTCAAAAGTTCCCTTATTTTCTTGGACAAAACTCCAGACCCTGTCGTACAACTCTTCTCTTGTAAAATCAAAACGACTCTTACCCTCTTTTGCTAGGTGTTTTTCGTATACAACTTGTGTTTCAAACCCAGCATGATCGGCGCCTGGAAGAACAAGCACACTTTTACCAATTGCTCTCTGGTAACGAGCAATAATATCAATTAAAGAATAGTTTAGAGAATGCCCAATGTGTAGCGAGGCGTTGGCGTTAGGAGGTGGAATAACAATAGTATAGGGGTCACCGTGTTCGGATGGAGCAAAAGCAGAGCTTTTTTCCCAGAGATCATAGATATCAGACTCATAGGCTTGCGGATTGTAAGATATGTCTAGTTTCATGCTGTTTTATATAATAGCACCCCTGATAGTTATCTGTGAAATCAATATCATAACGCAAGTATTCGCGCTGTATCTGATAAATAGTAGTATCGGTTTTGAATTTCACGTGAAAATGGACAATATAACTCAACGGAAGATCGCGCCCGCATCCCCTTTTATAAATAAGTGCCCGAAAAATTCGCAAACATTAAAAACTGTTCGCTTTTTGTTCTTTATGTACAATCCTATCAGTTGTAATAGGATATTACTTACACTCTTTTTGTTTTCAAGTTCATAGTAACAGGGGAGTGAAACATAAGCAATATTGACAAAACAACATGAAATTGCTATACTATGTAGGTTAATCATAAAATAGAAAAAAAAGAAAAACTATGCCTGAAGCCCAAATATTAGACCGGCCCGCAGTAAACCCTGAAGCTCCACAGACACCGCCTGAAATAGTTGTAAACTTCTTAGGTAAAGTAGGGCTAGACCGTATCAATGAAGTTCAAGAGCCCATGGACACCTTAAAAGATATGAAGTTTGATCAGTTTGAGCGTTTCTTGACCAGAATCAACGGGATATCGAGGGCCATACCTATAAAAGAACGTAAACCATATAAAAGAACAACCATTTATAGGGGCAAGAAAACAAAGGAATTAGGCTATCAACCACCAGCAACAACAGATAAACGAGAATTGTTGGAGAATAGCTTTAGCGCTGCAAAATCCTTATCCAATTCAGAACACGCCGCAACACTACTAGGCCTTACAATAAACGCGATACATCCAAAAGGGGATGGTAATGGCAGACTTTCAAGGACTGTCTATACACTACTCACAAAAGGTTTTGACAAAGAGGTATTACAAAAGGCGCTAAGTGAAGAAACCGGACGGCGCGAAGTGGATATTAATCCTGAAAAGGTAGATTTGCCAGAAGATTACGCCAAGCAGCGAGTTAAGATGTCTGCCGAGAAGGTGGGATTTGAAGGTAATATGCCAGTAATACTGAACGGTGCTCATGATACGGAAATTTTGATTTTTCAAAAACCTGGGGGTTTAAATATAACTACTGAACTGTCAGAGAATGAACAAGAAATACTGCACAACATTATAAAAGATACTGCAGGACTCGCAGTTATTGTAGAATTTGCATTATCTAAGGGTATGGATATATTTGCGAAGACTAAGGGCACTGAATATGGAGTAGCGTTGGACGTTAATGAACTCATGCAATCTTTGTCTAAGAAAGATGTCAGGGATATAATAGATAGAGCTCAACAGTATAAAAAAGATTACATCCATCACATAATTGATATCTTCACAAATCCTGAGAACAGTGAGATTGCAGATGACTTTGTAGAGCGACTTAGGTCTAAGGCCAAGGTAGCTACATAGATAAGTTGGGGTCAATTTGAAGAGAGTAGGGGTCTGCAGTTTGTTGGTTTAGCATTGCTTTATAACAGCCGAGAGTTGCAATCATTGCGGCGTTATCTGTGCATAGTTTTATATCCGGGTATTGAATTTTTATAGGAATTCTCTCTGTTAATTGTCTACGTAATTCTTGGTTAGCTGATACGCCACCTCCAATAATAACGGATTTTGGATTGAACTCATGGTAGGACTGAACGGTTTTGTCTACCACTGTTTGTATTGCGGTGTACTGGAAACTGGCTGCGATATCATTTTTTTGAACCTCTGAGAGGCTCTCGGCTATCTTGAAGGACGGATAAGTATAATCTTTACCTATTTCTTCTTGGGCTAGCCTTAGAACGGCTGTTTTAGGGCCAGAGAAACTAAAATCATAGCAATAACCACTAACTGTATCAGTTTTTTTGACTGTATGGTTGGTATTATCGGTGTTGGTTGCGGCCTTGATAGTTCTTAATTTTGCTAAATCTTCACTAATTCCTGTTAGTTTTGCTTTAGGGAGTTTATATTTCTTGGGGTTACCTTTAAGCGCTGCTTTGGCAATGCTTGGGCCTCCGGGGTAGGGGAGTCCTATGACTTTTGCTACTTTGTCGAAGGCTTCACCAATGGCGTCATCTCTGGTTTGACCTAATAATACATAGTCAAAATGGTTTTTAAATAACACTAGTTGAGTGTGCCCACCACTTACTATTAAGGCTAACAAGGGGAATTGGGGCCTGGTAGTCGGAATATGGTAGTCGGGGATTTTTGAATCGGTTAAAAAATTAACATAGGCGTGTGCTTCAACGTGGTTAATACCGTACAGGGGTTTATTTTTTAAAACAGCCAGAGTGCGAGCAGTCATCACGCCAACAAGTAAACTACCCCCTAGTCCTGGACCACAGGTGACAGCAATTGCGTCTATCTTATCCCGCAAATCTGCAGTCTTATTAGACTTTTCACGTGGGAAGGCTTGTGCAAGGGCTTGCTCGATAACTGGGATGATGCTTTCTATATGGCTACGGGCAGCAATTTCTGGTACAACTCCGCCAAAGGCAACATGTAAATCCATACTAGTTGCTATCACATTTGATAATAATACTTTGCCGTCCTTAACGACAGAAGCAGCAGTTTCATCACAACTAGATTCAATTCCTAAAACAACCATTGCGTATATCATAACAGTGGTTAGGGGTAATGAACAAAAACATCATTAACATTGAACGTAACTAATAAGTTACAATATAGCTAATGAGGAAGACTGTAAAAAAAGTTGCCGAAAAAGCTTTAAAAGGAAATATATACAATAAAGTCGTATTGCCAAAACACTTTGGCGTTGCTCTAGCTACAAATATAAAGCATGGATTTCCAGCAAAAGGCCTTAAAGTTATAGGTATAACAGGGACAAATGGAAAAACAACTACCACATTTTTGGTGCATAAAATGTTAGTTGAGTCCGGCTATAATGCTGGCATGATGTCTACTGTGTCTTATGGAGTTGGCAATAATTTGAAAAAACAAATACACCACATGACAAGTCAGCCTATCGGCCTTTTGATGTCTAGGATTGAAGAAATGAAAGAAGCCAAGATGGACATATTGGTTTTAGAGGTTACTTCTCATGCCTTGGCCCAGTTTAGGACCATGGGGATTCCGATAGACGTAGCAGTTATGACTAATGTAACGCATGAACACCTGGACTACCATGGAAGTTTTGAGGCATACCGTGATGCGAAATTAAAACTATTTAAACACGCCAATAAGAATAAAAATGGCTTAAAAATAGGTATTGTTAATTCTGATGATGATAGCGCCGCTGAATTTACAGATGCGATTAATAACGTTATGGCTTACAGTTTAAAGATTAGTCCAGATAAAAACGTTGCTTCCCCGATTAACCTAGAGTTGACACCTAAAGGGAGTAAATATAAGACTTTTATTAAGGGTAATGAGCTTAATATTGTCTGTAATATACCAGGTAGTTTCAATGTTGCTAATAGTCTGGCTGCGGCTTCTGTTGGTGTTGCAGTAGGCTTAAAACCCAGACAGGTAGAGCAGGGAATAGCAGCCTTGAAAAGCGTAGAAGGTCGTATGAACAATATTGACGAAGGGCAGAATTTTCATGTAATAGTTGATTTTGCACATACACCTGACTCATTTGAAAAACTTTTTTCTGACTTAAGACCGGTCGTAAAAGGCCGGTTAATAGCGTTATTTGGCTCTGCTGGACGCAGGGATGAAGCAAAACGTGAGATACAGGGTAGGATTGCCGGCAAGTATAGTGACATAGTGGTAGTTACAGAGGAAGACGACCGTGATATAGACGGTAATATGATTTTGAATCAAATTGCCAGTGGTGCTCAAGAAAGCGGGAAATCGCTAGATGAAGACCTATTTAAGATTTTAGATAGGCCAAAAGCCATTGAGTTTGCGCTTAAAACTGCTAAAAAAGGCGATACAGTAATACTTTTAGGCAAAGGGCACGAAAAGACTATTGAAAGAGCTGACGGTGAGCATCCTTGGGACGAAGTAGGCACGACCCGCAGATTATTGAAAAAACTTATAAAATAGTGTATAGTATTGTTATATGAAAGAGAACCCTCAAGGTGGAGAGCATTTAATTAGGAGATCAGTTTACGAAGGTGCAGCATTAGCAATGGCAACAGCATTAATAATAGCTGGACTCACTGCACACGAGATTTCGACTTTAGCCGATTCGTACGCTAAAGAAGTGCCACCTGAGGTACTAGGAGCCGTACAGGTTCCTGCTCTCCCCGATTATTTAAAGAATGGGTATATTGATATGCAATCCCCTGATGATTCAATTCCTCCTATTGAGATGCCAAAAGCTTATTCTTTTGGTGGTGATAATTATAAGTTCTCCAAGGAGGGCACAGAAGGTTACTTACAAAGCCCTGAGCGAGACGCAATTCTGACTCCTTTATTTACGGATATCGCTTCTAATATATTACAAAACGTAGGTAAAATTGGTTTATTTGAGGACTTTAAACTAAGCACTAATGAATGGGGCAACGCAACTCCTGACCTAGAAGGTTACGTACAAACTTCCCATATCAAATTATATGGCGGGTCAGAGACGCAGTATATGTTAGGGCTTAACCGTAGTTCATCAGGTGAATATGACCTAGATTCTCTTGATTACTTATTTTTTAGTACTGGTAGCAATGGGAACGAAGGTACAGTGGATGATTTGCACACAGTCTTGGTCCAAAGGGATGAAGAAGGGGCGTGGAACATTACAGAAAGTTATGTTGATGACTTTGGGACTACAATTAGTATAACGAGTAGCGCACCAATTGAGGGGTTCACTGCTCCTGGGTATGAAATAGGTATACTGCTAGACGATAGCCACGTGTTAGATTTCATACGTTCTATCACAGAGTCGGACGGCTTTAGAATACCTACAGGAAGTTTAGATATTGATAGACTAGCAAAGGCTATGCCAGAAATTAAAAGCTACACTGCCTAAGCTAACCTCGTAAGAATCTTGACAAAAAGCATAGTTTCAGGTATAATGTAGACATGAATAAACAAAACAATCACAACAATCACACAAAAGGTCCCGAAAAGGTAAAAAATAACCCTTCTCGACGAAAAAAACTTCTTGCAGGTGCATTAGGTCTGGGAATGCTTACTGCTACTATAGCCGAAACAACTGTAACCAATACTGTATCTACGCAGCCTGATTCAATTACTGCAACAAGCCCAACAACTGATTTCTTACCCAGCCAAACTGGCAATGGTGAAACTTCATTAATGCCAGCGAAGGGTGGATCTAACCAGGAGAAAGTCTCTCCAGAAACTAACGAATATCTAACAGATATTCAACGCAATAACGCGCTAAAAGAATACAAAAGAGCAGTTGCGGAAACTGCTATAAAAAACGGTAAAAGACTAAAATTGGAAGTATCTGACGTAGAGACAGGAGAAGAAACTAACCTTGATAGTCCCGTTGATCCAAAAACTTTTAAAGCCGGCTATGTCTGGGTTAGAAGTGATTTTGGTAATGGAAGCCCTAGTATAAACTTTATGATTCGCAATACTGGCAAAGGTCCTGACTATACCGATATACCAGCATTATTCGTAAACTCTGGCAGCGATCAGGACGGAAGTAATACCAGCGCAAGCATTAGCACCGATAAGGGCACTGAAATTAGTGAAGCAGTCAAAGTTGAAATGCCGTCATTATATAGTGGTGGCGAGCTTCTTGATGAAGCCCACCCTCAAAGAGGGGCTATGAATGAATATAGTTCAGAATATCCTACAGAAGGCGTGTCGCCACAAAAGTACGAAGAAAACATACTTGGTATTTTGACGAACGATATAACACAAGTGTTCAACAGGGCGGGTGTTAGTGACTATCCTGTTACAATTAATCTCCCTACAACATCCTAGCTATAGATATAAAACATTAATTAAGTTTTCTATAAACTTCTCAACTTCAGTGTGGGGGTGCGAGTGTATAAAACAGTTTGAACTTAGTCGTTTTTGGATGTACTAGAGCGTGAGGCTGGTGCAGCGGATAAAGCCGCCACCCTTGGATAGTTCTGTAACATTTGGTGTGTAGACTCTAAGCCCTCTATTAGTGAGGGCTTTTTGCAATTCTGGGGCATTGTTTGACATTATTATTGATTCACCGGTTGATACTAGGTTACAGGCAAAGCCGTTCATGGCTTCTTCTAGTGAGACTTCTATTTTATCTAGGTCTTTGATGTTACGGATAAGTTCCTGACTACTTGGCATGAAAGCCTCCGGGCACCAAGCTATCAATCCACGACAGTCACATCGGCTAACCTGCTCAACAACTGGGTTGTTGACACCGTTAGCCTCTTTGGCGTCAGCTCGTTTTTCATCTGCGGCACTCTCTTCACCGTACGAATGTACGGCTCGTTCCGTTTCTCGTCGAGAAAACGCACTGTCATCCAAAGTGTGAATGTCGTGGGGGCAGGGTGTTTTGGAAGGTCCTTTAATAACGGCAATGGCTAGGTCTAGGTCGTAGAAAAAGCTATCCGGCCAGCCTGTTATTGGGTTGATAACAGGATTTTGATTTTTATCAAATTGCGGGACTGTCTTAACACCAATAACGTTAAATCCTAGTTCTTTTTGTAATAGGCCGTGCACTTCAGGGCTAGTCCGGTAATCCGTTCCGACGAAAAGGTAGTCGCCGCAGGGTAGGGCGTCGCCTTGACCGCTAAAATGAACCTCGGGAGGCAACTTAATTACAGTTTTTCCTTGTTTTTTTAAGATTTCTATGGCAATTTCTTCTTCTGGTTGGCGAATATTTGGTAAATTAGACATTACGACTTTGTCGTCCCTAACCAAACCCCAATTAGCAGTGTATACGGCATCCTGACAACCAACTGGTGCGTCTACCTTTACAACTTCTATGCCAGCTTTTTCAAAACAAGATTGAATTTCGGCATGTTCGGTTATGGCTTTTTGTACATCAACAGGGATTTTGTCGTCCATATGGGCGTTAATGGCATATCCATCATCAAAATATTCTGCTCCAGACATTAAAATTTTTGTATTAATCATTCTAGATACCATTGTACAACAAAAGTGCAATGATTCTCTTTGCTAGGATAAATTATGAAACCCTCAAAAAATACTAGTATTTATCTTGCCAAGGACAGCGCACCGAGTTTCTTAGCAGTTACTAAATACTCTCTTGGGCCAATAGGCTCACCAAAATTTTCTCGTCTAAATTCATTGCATACAAGGTCTGAAAGATTTTTTATTAATTTAATACCATCGTGTGTAGCATCGCTATCTTTTGAACCTCTTAGTACCTCTATAAAGTACGGAATAAGCACTTGATCTGTCATGTTCTCAAAATTCATAGCTGACCCAAAAATCTTCGACATTCCTTCATAAAAAGACCTTAAATCACCTTTAATTCCCATTAAGATGTCTATTGGTGCCTCTGCTCCAACTCCAAGCTCAAGATCAACGTACCAATTAGCATTGATATTTGGTTGAATGGTTATGTTTCTCGGGTTAGCATCTCCGTGGAATAATCCACGCCTGTGTATGTTTACTAGTCCAGCAAGAGCTCTATTTATATTTTGATCTCTTTCCTCAGGGGTAAACTCTTCCCAATTTAGCGAATCTAATGTTATAGCTTCTGGTTTAAACCTAGTAACCAAAAAGTAGTCTCTACCCGTTTTTACTAAGGCTAGGATTTCAGGAACGTCCAGGTCAAAAATTTTTAACTGTTCGAACATCGCTATTTCTTGAGATAAAGTCCTTTTAGACTGTGGCCCGATAAAAGGTTTCACTGCGACCTTAACGGTCTCATCGTCACCCGTAAATTTCCGTAGAGTAAGTGCTCCAAAGAATACCTTATTCCTGCTGTCGTCGCGACCTAAGGATAATATTGGCTCTTCCTCTATAGATATTCTATCTGGAAGCCCAACTTTATTCTCATAGTCATACGCGATGTTTGGCAGATATACTCCGTCATCTTCAGGTAATAAATGCCCTAAACTGTTTATTTTTCCGTTTCTTTCAAACTGAGAGCGGAACGGTTTTAAGTCTAGATAATTATAATCACCTTTTCTGACTTCTTTAAGGTAGTTTCCGAATATCTCAGAGCTTTTTACTGCTGTTTCTGGTCTTCTTCCTAGTTCTACTGAGTTACTAATTTTCTAAGCCCTCAGCTACTGATTCTAAAATTATATCTAGAAATTTGTGATATTTAGGATTTGAAAGCTCAGAAATGTCTTCTCTTATTCTCTCGCTAATTCCATCAATAGTTCCAGGAGCATCCAGGTCATTAAAAGGGGGTAATAGCCGCATATCGAATCCCTTAGGAGTATCCGTACTACAATCGCTATCTTCTGGCGTAAATACGGCAAATCTATTTAGGATTGTATCACTAGGCACTCCTCCAAAAATCAATCTTACTTCAGTAAGTTTCTTTCCTAAGAGCTTCCCAAGGTATTCTGCATTTTTATCGTCATTAAGTAACCTAATATAGGATCTTAGGTCTCTGGAATCATCTGGAATAATATGGTATATAAAGCTTTTTCCAAATTGTATAGGAAAAACAACATCTTTATAGGCTGATTCTTCGAACTTTATACCAGTAGCAAAGCGTTCAGAGATTTGTGGTGTTATAAATTCTGTTATTACTCTAGAATTATCTTGTAACCCTTCACGTAGAGCATTTTCTAGCGGGTATCTATGTGCAAAACCAGAGTCGAAGCTTGGATAACCAGAATCGATATCGGGTTGTACGGGGCGAAAATTACGCATAAGTATATTATAACATAATATATAATATAAAATCAAGAGTTGACGGAGGTATTAGCAGTCTAGTACTATGAGTGCTAGAAACAGAGTTAATTTTTAACGGGATTCTCTGTGATATCTAACTTTAAGAAAGAGGAGAATAGCATGAATGTACCACTAACACCTTTGGCCGATTATTTAGTTGCCGAACAAGATCAAGCTGTAACTAAAACAGCAAGCGGGCTATACTTGCCTGATAAAGGAGCTGAAAAACCAAAAATAGCTAAAGTCGTTGCTGTTGGGCCATTAATAAAAGACTTAAAAGTTGGCGATAAAATTGTTTTTGGTGGTTATAGCAATACGGACATTAAAGTTAGTGGACACGAATACATGTTAATAAAAGTAGAGAACGTATACGCTAAATTAGCCTAACATTGTTGATTTAGCCAGTAGATTAATAGTTAAGATAAAGGAGTAATTATGAGTAAAAAGGTATTTTATGAGGAAGACGCAAGACGCCGCGTACTTGGCGGTGCACAAATTTTATATGAAGCAGTAAAAAAGACAATGGGTCCAAAAGGCCGTAATGTAGTTATAAGCAAAAGTTTTGGAAGCCCAACTGTTACTCATGACGGCGTAACTGTTGCTAAAGGTGTAGATATTGCAGACGTAGATGACGAAACTCTTGGTTATAAAGTAGGTGCAGAGCTTATTAAGCAAGCTGCAAGCAAGATGAATGACGTTGCAGGAGACGGTACTACTACAGTTACAGTTTTGACCTATCATATTTTAAGCGAAGCAAATAAACTGATTGCTGCTGGGCATAATCCAATGATGTTAAGAAAAGGCTTAGAAAAAGCTGCTAGTCATGTTATTTCTAAACTAGAGGGAATGTCAGAAGATGTTTCTGGTAAAAAAGAACGTGTAGCAGAAGTGGCAACCATAAGTGCAGGTGATAAAGAAATAGGTGCTTTAATTGCCGACGTAATGGAAAAAGTTGGCAAAGACGGTGTTGTAACTGTAGAAGAAGGACAGGGCTTAACACTAGAGAGCGAAGTTGTTGAAGGATTCTCTTTTGATAGAGGATTTACGAGTCCATATATGGTGACAGATACCGAAAGAATGGAAGCCTCTTTTAGTAAGCCAGCCGTTGTGATTACAGATAAAAAAATTAGCAGTATTCAAGAGATTTCACCATTGATGGAGCAGTTAGCTCAGGCTGGTAAGAAAGATCTAGTTTTGATAGCTGAGGATGTAGAGGGTGAAGCCCTAACGATGTTGGTTTTGAACAAGTTAAAAGGTGTGTTTAACACCGTAGCAGTAAAAGCACCATCTTTTGGCGATAGAAGAAAAGATATATTAAACGACATTGCAATTTTAACCGGCGCAACAGTTATATCTGAAGAGCAAGGCCATAGTTTTGAAAACGCAGACATGGAGATGGTTGGTACGGCAAGAAAAATAATTGTAGACAAAGACAACACAACAATTATTGAAGGAGCCGGCAAATCACCAGAAGTGGCTGCTAGAGTGGATCAGATCAACGCTCAAATCAAAGCTACAACTAGCGAATACGACAAGACAGAACTAGAAAAAAGACGAGCTGCAATATCTGGAAAAGTTGCAGTTATAAAAGTTGGTGGAGCTTCAGAAACAGAAATTGAAGAGAAGAAATATAGAGTAGACGATGCTGTTGCTGCTGTTAAAGCCGCTATGGACGAGGGTATTGTTGCTGGTGGCGGAGTTACATTGGTAAACTTAGCTACAGCCATACAAAAACTTAAAGATGATACAGAAGATGCCGGAGCTCAGTTGTTGGCTAGATCACTAGAAAAGCCCTTTAGAATATTACTAGAAAATGCAGGGCTAAATCCTGACGAGTGGCTTCCACAAATTAAGTCTGGTAAAACCGGATGGGGTATTGATGTAAGTAATCCAAAGAAATTGGTAGATATGAAAGTCGCTGGCATAGTAGACCCCGTTCTAGTCACAAAACAAGCTATTCAGTACGCGGTATCGATAGCCGGTACAAGTATGACTATGGGGGCATTAGTAGCTGATGTACCAGAAAAAGAAGCTTCATTGGCGCCGGCTATACCCGGTGGTATGGGAATGGGGATGTAGGACAGCTTTAAGAAGGGGAACATCCCCTCCTTAGCCGCAGGGAAAAACATTGTTTAGTTTTTCTCTGGGGGTTCTCCCCTGCTAAAAGAATAGATTTTTACGAAGTAAATTCGTAAATAGTCTATTATTGTTATGAACTGGTGCCGGGCGCGGTCCGCCGGTTGGCGGAAAATCCGGCGCTTGGTTTGCTCTTTATAGATATGCTTATGGGTGGGTCGCATAACTAATACAATTTAAAAGACTTGCTATTATTTAGCAATTGTAGTATTATATACTTGTATTTTAGAAAATGGGTGGTAATCAGGGAGCTTTTTTATAATGTCGCCACTTTTTAGTAATAACAACAAGACTACAATTGCGGAGCTAGAAGAGTATTACGCAACACAAAAAAAGAACAGTACAAGTATGGCCTGGTTTATGTCCTTTGTTGGGCTTATCGTGACTATAGGACTCGTTGTTGGGCTTTTCATAGGTGGCAGGGGACTTTATAGAACAATTGTAAATAATACTGATAATTCTACGGTATCTATTACTGAGCAGAGCTCCGGTAAAGCAGATAATTCGCTGAATTCTGGTGAAGTATCCGAGGATAGTAATGATATAGCAGTCATAGAAGGTAAAACCAACGATTCATTAGATAATACCGATACAAACAAATCCTCTGGTGTAGTGTCAACAGAAGCAGCTACTACTGAGAGAAGTACGTCTTCTGCAAAAGAAGTTCAAAGTAGTATTGATACCAGTATCCCAAACACAGGGCCAGGTTCTTCTCTAGCAATGATAACAGTAGTAACTATCGGCATTGGATATTTAGTGTCTATACTAAAATATTCTAAGCAAAAATAGGTTTACTGTTTATAATTTATGAATTTTGCGAAAAGTAGTTAATTTCGTTGATGATGTCTAACATAGCTTGAGCTCTGACTTTATCGTCAGTGATCTTCTTAGCTGAATCGAGTGCTTTATCTAATAAACTGTGATTATCATTAGCCTGAATCATCATCATTGTGGTTTTAAAGGCGTCCTCAGCGGATTGGTCCAAGTGTTCTACTAAAGGTTCTAGGTGGTCAAGAGCTTGTTGCTTCATGTCTGCCAAATGGTTTTTATCTACTGATGGAGAGGAACTGTCATCAGAATCATTATTAGTATCAGAGCTAGTGATGGACTTATTAGCAACAACTCCTGTTGTAGTCTGGTTGATGTTCATGTCTGGTTTAGGCTCGGGTGGCTCAGGTGGTTTTACTGGAGAGCTAGCAAAGCCTACGGCTGGTTCAGCATGTGCTGGTGAGGCGGTAGTAGGTATTGGCGGTAGAGTCTGTACATTTTGCGACACGGGGTCTGGAGAGTTTGGGAGCTGTACACCACCACTATCTGTTTCATTCACTAATTGCTTAACATTGTCCAACATAGCTGGGTCATCATTACTTTGCTGAGAATTATCGTTTAGACCGAACATTATCCACCCTTTCTAGAAAATCTAGATATTTTGCTTTTGGTACAAGATTTTAAAAATATAACTTGCTTACGTTTATTGTAGCGATTTTTCATAAAATTTACTACTCTTTTGAAAAATCATATATGTAGATAAATACGTTATAATTAAAACTATGTTAGACGACCTGAAATATATACACAATAAAGATGCTAGTGATGCTCTTGGTATTGCAGCAAAAGAATGGCAACAACTACAAACAGTCTACAAATTAGATAAACTAAATGCTTCGGTAGATAATGTTGTATTTGCAGGAATGGGCGGGTCTGCATTGTGGGCGGTAATTAGTATGACATGGCCAGGGTATACAGTGCCATTTGAGATATGGCGTAGATATGACGCACCAGCGTATATATCCAAAAAAACTCTAATGGTAATTTCTAGTTATTCTGGAAACACAGAAGAAGTACTATCGGCTCTGGAAGCTGCGGAAAAAGCCGGGGCACAAATTGTTATCTCGTCTGGTGGAGGTAAATTAATAGAAATTGCTAAAGAAAAAGGATATCCATATACTTTACTTCCTGCAGTTGCCCAACCAAGGTTTGGGACTTTTAACGGATTGAAATCATTAGTTACTATTTTAGAAAAAGCAGGTCTAGTCAAATCTAAAGATGCGGAGAAGACATTACATGAGTCTGCGGCTTTTATAAAACAGGAAGTAAAAAATTGGTTGCCAGATGTGCCTACTTCTAAAAACCCAGCAAAGAAACTCGCTCTAGAATTAGCTGGTACTTCTCCTGTAATATACGCAGGCCATAAGATGATGCCTGCAGCTTACAAATGGAAGATTAGTTTTAACGAGAACGCCAAAAACGTTGCCTGGTGGAATGAATTTCCTGAATTTTCTCATAATGAATTCATCGGCTGGATGTCACATCCTGTAGACAAACCTTACGGCATTGTTGAACTTAGAAGTTCATTTGAAAATCCTAGAATATTAAAACGTTTTGAGGTTAGCGATAGGCTATTGAGTGGAAAAAGACCAGCTCCACACATTGTGAACGCGGTAGGGGATAGTATTCTTGAGCAAATTTTATATTGTGTAAATTTAGGAGATTTTGTAAGTTTGTATGTTGCCCTGCTAAACGGTATTGATCCTTCGCCAATTGACATAATTGAAAAGATGAAAAAAGAACTGAACAAGTAATGAGCGAAGTATTGAGGCCTTTTGCTGAATTTGCAGAAAACAACGAGCTAGAAGAATTAGCTGAACAACTACAACGAAACGTCACGGACGGTTACACGCAAGAGGAATTAATAGCTAGGGGTTTAGGCAGCTTTGTGTGGGGCTATGGATCCGATTCTCTGAATTCGTACCGTACGGTTAAAGCTGATATCGGAACTAGGGGCCTAGAATCCTATGCGGTATTAGATGATCATTCTGACGTCATCGGAGTTGCGACAACCTATAGTGGTCCTATATTAAGTAGACTTAGGCTTCCGATACCTGGGCTATTAGGAGAAAATATTTATTCTCTACATAAGGAGTTTCCTTACGCTTCACCAAAAATTACTGCTTGGGTTGGTAATAAAAAAGACGAATATGTCGCAAAAGCATACTCGGGTTTAGCTAGTAAAGAAAAAGCTCGTATACAGAATTATCTCCAACCTATAAAAGGGTCCCATTCATATAGTGCAAATACTCTTAGGCCTTCCAACCCCTGTTCCGTACCATGGGCAATGGAGCCAACCGATACCCCCGAACATATAAAGCGGGCTTTAGTAGATGCAGGCTTTATGCTGGCTGATAGCGGAAGGTTTAGTTATGCTCAAGAGCATAAATGGAATGTTCCTTCTAGATCAAACTTGTATGTACTATTACCTCATATAGCTCGAACTATTCCGCCGATGCAGGCTATTAGACAGGGCATTAGTCTGGCCATATAGAAACTTTATTTTGTTCAGAAGGAATTTATAAAATTGTCGTTGTAGTTATTTTTAGTCCACAGCATAAATAGTGAAGCTATAAAAATTAGAATGAGCAAAAGAACTGTTCTGTGCCATTCCTTGTATACATATTTATTTGTTATCAGGAGCTTTTTAGGTAGTTTTATGTTTTTTCTAAGTATTTTCATTTAAAGACTGTCCACTATTGGTTTTGCTATAACGACCAAACGGTCTTTTGCAGTCCAAAGAGGCGTGCAAGTGTATAAAGTTAACCTTTTTTCACTGGTGGGTGCTTCTATCTCTACAGCATCGGCATTTACTACTTTAGTTTGAGTTACCTCATAGATTATCTCTTTTCCATGCCAGTATACGGCGAGTTTTTGGCCTACTAAGACCTTATCTAAATGGTAAAAAGATACT
>CAYVHE010000008.1:0-21980 GCA_964451085.1 uncultured Candidatus Saccharibacteria bacterium
TCAGTCGTGTGCTCTTCCGATATCTATGATTTGTATCTCATGCTTACCATTGTCTAGTACTCTAGCAACACTATAATCGTAATAAAGTTCATCCGCAGGGAGTGGAATAGATTGATCCACTTCGGCCTGCACAGAAGCCTTAAGCTCTTTACTACTCATAGCGGGCAATATAAGCACCCTACTGAAGCTATTGGCATTAGGAAGAGACACAGCAACTCTTTTGGTAGTAATCTTACCTACAAGCTGAGAGCTAATGAGTTTGTGAGCAGTTTTGATAAGTGCCTCAGGATCAACTATCATTCCCTGGGGGTCTACAGCTGCTGGGTCAAATAGGGATGTCCCATAACCAATGACCTTAGTTTTTTTTGCAGAATTATTTATCTGCATAATCTTAATAGAACTATGTCCTATATCAAATCCGAAAACTGGTTTATCTGTATAAAATACTGCCATATAAATAAGCTTAAGCTATATGTTAATAGTATAGCTTAATTTTGGGCAGTTAGCGATAGAAATATTTTAATAAAATTATGTTTATTGGAAATAAAACAGCACCCCTTAACTTCGAGGTGCTGTAATTATTCCTGTTGTTGATTCTAATATAAATTTATATTAATTCAAACCAGCTTTGCGCCATCCAGCAGATTCCTGTTCTAGGAATGAAGCTAGGTGGTATTTAGCACAAGAGAAACCTACGTCCGATTGTGCGACTGCAGCTGTACAACCATATGCAGCGTAAAGGTATTCATTAGTGTTGCCAGGTAATGTTGGCTGAGCTAACGTTGCTGCAGTTGAGAATGTCTCTACTATACCAGCACCTTCGTTGTCTATTAGAGCTCCTGAATCGATACCAGGGAATACAGCAACTGTACCTACCGCTGTTGCATTATTAACGCCAACTGCAACAGTACCGGCTAGATCGCCATCTGGGTACCCGCCGTTCTCGTTGTAAAACTCTTCTAGTTTCTGATATACACTGTTAATGTCATTTTTACGTACTGTGTCTCGGCCTTTTGCCTGTGCGCCTTGGAAGTTAGTTAGTACTAACGTTGCCAAGATACCTATTATGGCAATAACGATAAGCAGTTCGATTATCGTAAAACCTGATTGTTTTCTTAATTGCTTGAGCATGAGTGCCCACCTCCTATTTATTATTTTTACAAGTAAAGCCTTTTGCTATTAGTTAGGCTTATGCTTAAAAGTATCTTACGGATAGACGATTATGTCAACCCTTTTTAAACAGGATTATGCACATATATTCTTAAATGTTTTTTGCAAGACCACTAATTGGGCCTATTACACTTACTGCTATAACTCCGACCATACCGCCCATTACAACAATTAAAATAGGTTCCAAAATGGAGCTTAACCCGTCAACCGCAGCATCGACTTCTTCTTCATAAAACTCAGCTACTTTAACTAAAATTGTATCGGTTTGACCGGTTTCTTCACCAATAGCTAACATTTGGCTAACAATTGGCGGGAATACTTTGCTTTTAGACAGTGGCTCACTAAATTGTTGTCCGTTAGATACTGCTTTTGCAGCTTCCATTAGTTCTTTTTCTATAACAGAATTCCCGCTGGCCTTAGCGGTAATTTCAATAGAATCAATAACACTTACGCCGGCACTCATTAGGCTGGCAAATATTCTAGAAAATCTAGCAACCGCCATTTTAATTATTAGAGTTTTTATTGCGGGTATTTTCAATAGGACTTGATCTTTTTTCTCACGACCATTATCTGTTTTGACATACTTAAGTAATAATGACCCTCCCCCAAAGATTACTGTTAGGTGAATGTACCAAAAATTTATCATAATATCGCTAATCTTTAGCATAGTCTTGGTTAGAGTCGGTAGTTCTCCACTAGTTAAATCTGCGATAATAGTGCCTATCTTAGGGACAACTACCGTCATCAGCGCTATAAATACCAAAATCGTAATAGAAATTAAAACGGTCGGGTAGGTCATAGCACCCTTGAACTTAGCTCTAATGGCGGCGTCTTTTTCTTGCTGAAGGGCAAGTTTTTTGAGAATATCGTCCAAGATACCACCGGCTTCTCCAGCTCGAATCATATTAATATAGATTGGGCTAAAAACATTTTTGTGTTTTTCTAATGCGTCAGCAAAGGCCGTTCCACTTTCCACTTCTTTGCTAATGTCTACAAGTACCTTTTTAAACACTGGATTTTCGCTTTGTTCCTGCATGGTTGCCAGAGATCGTACAAGAGGAACGCCAGCGTTAATCATTGTTGCTAATTGTCTGGTAAAAATAACTAAGTCTTTTGACTTAACCTTGCCACCTTTATTTAAGAATGCCATTATGTCGGCACCTTTTCCACCGACTTTTGAGACGCTAATAGGCTTTAAACTTAGTCTGCTTAGAGTACTCCTGGCAGTGGTTTCATTTGTGGCCTCAACAGTTCCAGTTTTGTGATTTCCTGAGGAATCTAGAGCCTTGTATGAAAATTGCGGCATATTACTCCCTTGTAACCCTTAGGATTTCTTCAATACTGGTCATACCTAGCATGGCTTTTATAAGCCCATCAAGTTGCATAGTTAACATACCCTCATCTATTGCTATATTTTGGATTTCATCGCTAGTCCCGTTGCTTACTATTAGTTTCTCGATAGTTTGAGTGTTTTTAAGCACTTCATAAATTCCCATTCTGCCCTTATAGCCCGTTTTTTCTCCCTTAAGGTCTTTTTTAGGCCGCCACAGAGTAAGCTTGGAGGATTTTGGTTTTTCAAAAGTTACCTGAGCTTCCTGGGTTAACTTCATTAGTACATCCCAATCAGCTTTAGTGTGGATGTTAAATACACGTTCAATTTCCTTCTTTTGGTCAGCGGTAGGTGTATATTCTTCACTATCCTCAGCAACTAAACGTCTAACCAAACGTTGACCAATAACTACTCTAACTACGCTGGCTATTAAGAAAGGCTCAATGTTCATGTCAAGGAGTCTAGGCAAGCTTGTTGCGGCATTGTTTGTATGGAGAGTAGAGAAGACTAAGTGTCCTGTTAGGGCTGCTTGCACGCCAAGACTAGCAGTTTCACCATCACGAATCTCACCAACCATAATAATATTTGGGTCTTGACGCAGTAGAGCGCGTAGACCAGCAACAAAAGTCATTCCAGCAACTGGGTTTACCTGTGTTTGATTAACACCTTCTAGCCTGTATTCTACGGGGTCCTCGATGGTACTTATATTTACATCAGGTTTGTTTAGTATATGTAGAACACTATGCAGAGTAGTTGATTTTCCTGATCCTGTTGGTCCTGTAACTAATATCATACCGTGAGGCTGTCTACTAGCATCTGATATATCTTGCAAGGCTTTGCCCCAAAATCCTAGTTTCTCTAAGGATAGCGGCTCACTAGATTCGTCTAAGACACGCATAACAACCTTTTCGCCCTCAGATATTGGTAGTGTAGAAACACGAAAGGCAAAAACTCTTTCATTAAGGTTTATTTTAAATCTTCCGTCTTGTGGTGCACGTCTTTCGTCAATTTTCAGATTAGATAGTATTTTTATTCTTGAAACTAAAGCCGCCAATGTTTTCTTCGGTAGGCGATTGGCTTCTTTTAGAACACCATCAACTCTATAACGTATCAGAACGTATTTGTCTCGTGGTTCTATATGAATGTCACTAGCACTAGATTTAATGGCGTATTCGATTATTAGATTAACAGTTTGAGCAATAGGAGAATCTTCTGCGATATCTTCTTCCGATACATCCTTTTCTTCTTCTTCGTCATCTGTGTCGGTAACTATCTTTGAAATCTCGCTACCGATATTACCCCTGTAAAGGTCTAGAATAGATAAGATAGTTTGTTTTGTAGATATAAAAACTTTAATATTTTGACCAAAAAGTTTATGAAGCACATCAATTGCTTGCAGATCGTCAGGGTCTAACATAGCTATCTGCCTAGCTTCTTTAAGGTCCTCGGGGTTACCCCCAAAAACAACCATATTGTAAAGCTTAGCGATATTTTCTGGTATCTGTTTGAGGATTTCTTTATTTATCTCTTTAGGGTTTATGTCTGCATACGGCACCCCAATTTCATTAGCAAATAGCTTTGTCAATTCAGATTCGGTGGTGATATTTTTGTGCACTACAAGTTCTTGAAGATTAGATTTACCGTCTGTAGCTTCAGTCTCTAAAGAAGCCAATTGCTCGGCGTCAATTTTCTTGGCGTTTTTTAGTAGTTCTATAACTGTATTATTTGGAATAGGCATATATTTGGTACCGAAGCGCAAGCGCTTACCCCTTAATGAATATAGTACCATAAGCACTATTAAGATAACAGATTGATTTTAAGAGAAGTATTTGCAAAAAAGGGGGCTCCGGCAGAAACACTTAACAAGTAAATAGTATATGTCTTTAAAATACGCTATACTTGTTATGTATAAAATAAATTACTAAATCTTAAGGAGTAATCATGGCTAAAAAACAGAAACAACCCAAAGAAATGGCAGCTAAAGCAGCCAATAACGAAGGAAGACAAAAGGCACTTAACTTGGCAGTAGATCAAATAGAAAAGCAGTTTGGTAAAGGCTCAATCATGCATCTTGAAGGCGATCATTCTATTGATATTGAGACTACATCTACCGGCAGCATATCCCTAGACTTGGCTTTAGGCGGTGGTATCCCAAGAGGAAGAATAGTAGAGATTTACGGTCCTGAAAGTTCCGGTAAAACCACCCTGTCGCTGCACGCCGTAGCAGAAATTCAGAAAAACGGAGGTGTAGCTGCCTTTGTTGACGCCGAACACGCCCTTGACCCAGCCTACGCCAAGCGCCTAGGGATAGATATTGAGAAATTACTAGTTAGCCAACCAGATAGCGGAGAACAAGCCTTAGAAATAGTGGAAACACTAGTTCGGTCCAATGCGGTAGATATAGTCGTAATTGACTCCGTTGCAGCTCTAGTTCCTCAAGCAGAGATTGAGGGTGAGATGGGTGATTCACATATGGGATTGCAGGCTAGGCTGATGAGCCAAGCTTTGCGTAAATTAACCAGCATTATTAGTAGAAGTAAATGTACTGTCGTATTTATTAATCAGCTACGCATGAAGATTGGTGTAATGTTTGGTAATCCAGAAACTACTACCGGTGGAAACGCATTGAAATTTTATGCCAGTGTTAGATTGGATATCCGCAGAACAAGCCAAATTAAAGCCGGGGAACAGATTATTGGAAATAGGGTAAGAGTTAAAGTTGTTAAAAACAAAGTAGCCCCGCCATTTAGGCAAGCAGAATTCGATATTATGTATAACCAGGGCATAAGTAAAGAGGGCGACGTTCTAGATTTGGCAACCGATAGGGATATTGTAGAAAAAGCTGGAGCCTGGTTTGCCTATAAAGGTGAAAATATTGCCCAAGGTAGAGAAGCTGCCAAGCAGTACTTACGCGATAACCCAAAAGTACTTGCAGAAATTGATAAAAAAGTAAGATCATTTAAAGAAGAGTAAAAATTCTAGTACTATATAGTCTATGACAGCAACAAATCACATGATAATGGGGGCAATTATTGTCGCCGTAATTCCTCATCCGATATTATCTCTTCCTTTAGCCTTTCTATCTCACTTTGTGCTAGACAGTCTACCGCATGCAGGAGGAGAGGTTAAGCAAGGATGGTGTTACATAAAAACTGTTTGGGTAATTGATTTTATATTACTATTAACACTCCTCGGCTTTATTTACTTCGTAAAAGACGGAAGTTTGTATGTTGTTGCCGGGGCTATGTTGGCAGAATCGCCGGATATAGCTTGGGTTTATAGATATGCCTGGTTAGAAAAATGGGGTAAAGTGGCGCCAAGAAAACTGAATGCCTTCAATAGATTTCATTCTAAAATCCAAAAGTACGAATTTGAAAAAGGCATGTATATAGAAATTGTATGGTTGGTCGGTACGGCTCTGATACTTAACAGTGTGTTATGAAAATAACGGCAATTAAAGCACAGGTAAAAAATGCAAATAGAGTTTCTGTGTTTGTTGATTTAAAATATTCGTTTTCTTTAAATCTAGATCAGCTGCTGCAGGAAAAACTAAAAAAAGACTTAGAAATCGACGAAAATCGTGTAGAGGCTTTGCAAAAATTGTCCGACGAGGGCAAATTAAAACAACGTGTTCTTGACTGGTTAATGATTAGGCCGCATTCTACCAAAGAATTTCGTGATTATATGTATAAAAAAAAGGCTGAAAAAGATCTTTCAGAGGCCTGGATAGAAGAGTTTACTGCCAAAAGATACTTAGACGATAAGAGTTTTGCGGAATGGTTTGCAGAACAAAGGGTGCATAAAAATAAAAGCCAGCGGGCTATAGAATCAGAGCTTAGAGCAAAAGGTATATCCGTAGATGTTATTAGGGAAGTTCTTGGTTCGTCCCAAGTAGACAATAAAGAGGCTATAAAAGCTCTTATTCAAAAAATCGGTAATAGGCCTAGATATAGAGACCGGAAAAAACTAATTACATACTTATTGGGCAAGGGTTTTAATTATTCTGATATCAAGGAAGTTTTAGAAGATTCTTGAGCATTTAGGTTTCTGCCATTAGCGCGGATTTTGCAGGGGCTTTAACTTCTTCTTCGGTTATTATGATTTTTTTATCAGTAATCTCTATGATGCACTCTCTGTCGATTATCCTAGGGCTTCCAGTGAGCCCACGGTAAAGCGGTGGCACTACATATATTTTTTGAATGAAAAACCCGTCATCTACAGCGTAGTCTGAAACTTTTCCAACTCTATGCTTGGACTCTGTTACAACAACTTTACCGATAAGTGAAAATTTAATATCTAGTATGGGTTTTAGCCTTATCATATCTTCAGTTGGCGTCATTGATTCATAATCGTTAACGACAATACCCTTAGTTATAAAATCCCGTACTTCCATCGCTGGTAGAATAAAATCACCCTTTTGCATATGGTTTACTATGTACCAACCCTCAACTTTTAAGTTGTTGGGGTTAATTATAGGGTTACTGGCAACCCCAACTTTACCTCCGGTGTGTAGAGATAAAATCGCCCTATTCATAAAGTTATTAGATAAGCGAAGCATTATAGACTAAGTATATCAAAGGAATCTCGTCAGGATATACTATAGTAGTTAGTAGATGATTAAGAAAATTATAACTAGGTCAGATATAGAAACAGAAAAACTAGCGTCGCAAATTGGCTTAAAGCTGAGGGGCGGAGAGATTTTTGAGCTAGTTGGTGACTTAGGCTGTGGCAAGACAACTTTTGTGCGAGGTTTAGTTAAAGGGGCGGGGAGTGTTGATAATGTCAGTAGTCCGACTTTTACGATTTCTAATATATATAGGTCTGGTAAACTCACAATATATCACTATGACTTTTATAGGCTTTCAGAGCCCGGACTTGTAGCAGAAGAATTAACTGAATCCTTAGAAGATAAGCAAGGCGTAATTTTAATCGAATGGGGACAATCTGTACAAAATGTCTTACCTAAAAATAAGATTACAATTACGTTAGATCGTACAGCGACAAATCCAGAAGAACGTCTTATAAAAATTGAATTCTTAAAAGAATATAATTATTTAGTTGAGGAGATAACGTAATGAAAATAGTTATTCGCAGCGATAAACCTGAATCATACATTGCAATATTTAATGATAATCAGGAAATAGCAGTAAAAAAATGGCAAAGTGGACGAGAATTATCTACACAGATATTAAGTGTAATTGATGAACTACTAAATATAGCAAAAATAAAACCTAGAAACCTAACAGGAGTTATTGTTTATGAGGGTCCTGGTTCCTATACGGGATTACGTATCGGAACTAGTGTCGCAAATGCTATTGGCTATTCTGAGCAAATCCCAGTCTTTGCCGTTGGTGGAGAAGACTGGATCAAAGAGGGTCAGGTTAAACTTAAAGAAACAAGTATATTTGTGCCAGTAAGCCCAGTCTACGGTGGACAAGTATTCACTACAAAACCCAGAAAATAATACTCGCTCATCAACATTGCTTGTGTTTAGCATAAATGTGGTTTATTATTTTTATAGATATAACTAAATAAAAATCAAAACAAAAGGAATGTAAGGAATATTATGATAAAAAAATTATTAAATAAACTAGCAGTTTCTAGCTTGCTTATAAGCTTGCTTGCCCCTTTAACTAATTAGTACCTCAAGCTAGCGCCCTAACAGCGACGTGGGATGGTGGAGGTGACGGCACAACATTTGCTGACCCAGTAAACTGGAGTCTTGATACTTTACCAGTTAACGGAGATACAATCTCCTTTGACTTATCGGTTTTTACTGGAAGCGTAACTCTAAATAATGATTTAACTGGTCTTCAAGTAGCGGACATCACGACGGTTGGTGACAATACAGGTAATGCCTACGTTAGTGTAGCTGTTACAGGAAATGATATAGCAGTTACGGCAACTCCTACATATGTTACTACGGCTTGGGCTTTGAGCTTTGATAATCTTACACATACATTATCCGCTGATGAAACTATGGATATGGCTACCAGTTTTACTCCTTATTATTATAAAAGTATAGACACATCCACTTTTACTCTAACCTTGAATTCTGGTAGTTTGGCTAATATGAGAATTAACAATTTGGCAGGAAGTGGCAGTATAGTTGTCGGATCTATGGTAGAACTATCTGGAACATCCTCAACGTTTACTGGGTCTTATGTCGTGACAGGTGGAATTATGGTATTTGGTAGTAACGCTGCTGTAGGCTCTCCAAGCTCTCTCACGGTATCGAACACTGGTAACTTACTTATAATAGATACATTTGGAGATAATGATTATCTCTTTCCTATAATTTTGTCTGGTGCTGATAACTCCTATGTTGGCACAAAACTCACTACACTTGACGGGTATAGCTATATTGGCCCTGGTTCTTCACCTGCGGCAACCGTTACTCTACATGACGTGACTCTAAACAGTGATATAAACTATTCAGGAAATGTAGACCTGAATATAGTAGGTTCATATACCGCAAACGCACATACTATATCAGTAGTCTCAGGATACACCCCTGTTAGCGTTACCACTCCATCAGGTACGGTAGAAGTACAACCAGTGACAAATACAATAGCTTCTGCAGACAAGCTCGGAGCTCCAGTTTCAGTTTTTGATAAAGTCACAACTATACTTAACGGAGAAAGAGGCTCTGCGTATGTATATAGCGGTGGCATCCTAAAAGGTATAGGAAATGTTACAGGGGCCATCAATATTGCTACCGGTGGTACGTTAGCTCCGGGACAAAGCCCTGGATGTATAACAAGTGGCGGGTTAACACTTGCTGGGTCATACGACGTAGAAATAGCTGGCAAGACCGTATGTACAGAATATGACCAAACAAAAGTTACAGGTACTGTAGACGTCACTGGTGCAACACTAAATACATCTTTCCTAAACAGCTATGTCCCGGCACTAAATGATACCTTTACAATAATAGACAACGATGCAGCTGATGCAGTAACTGGCACCTTCACTGGTATGGCTAACGGCTCAACATTTGTATTGGGTACCGTAACATTTAGAATCAACTACGACGGTGGTGATGGTAATGATGTAGTTCTAACAGCTACCGTAGTGCCTGCCGTACCCGACACTGGAGCAGAACAAATTCTAACAAGTCCACTGGCTACATTCATGGCAGCTATAGCTACTCTAGGATTGATATTTGGATTCCGTTACGCACAAAAGAAACAATAGTACATTTAGACTTTTTGCCATCCTGAATTTAATAGTGGGCTAATATACAAATAACCAAGAAACAAAAAATATGCCTAATAACTTACTCAACAAGACAGCCCTTAATAGGGTTAAGAAGTATGATCGTTATCAGGCTCGACCCAATACGTTGCGCCGGTCTAAAAACCCTGTATTGATATCAGAAGTAATCCCAAAAAAGAGTTATCTGAATTCAGGAGGTTCAAGGAACACTATAAGTAGTAGGCCATATAGAACAGAAAAAAAAGTTTTTGAAGGTTGGTTTACTCCTGTAAAAACAAGTAGGCCAGCAACATCGTTGCAGTTGGCTATGCACTCAGTAGCTACGTCTACATATCAAACACCCACAATGGCTGACGTATTTTTCATTCCAAAATCTATCAAAAAGCACGCGGGTATAGTTAGCAAGATATTTTACGTTGTAGGTACTATTGTATTTGTATGTTCAGTATTAATTAGTAGTCAGACATTCTTGTTTAATCGCCAAGCAAAGGAAAAAGTAAATGTATTAAGTGCTCAGACGGATTCCGCACGTGAAGATACTTCCGTACCTTCAGTTGATCCTCAAGGGGTAGTACAAGGTACACAAGACAAGCCTAGCGAGGATAAACCAAAGTATCAAAGTATTGCAGACTATAGAGTATCTCCTGAGAAACCTAGATACTTACGAATCCCAAAGCTTAAAACATTTTCAAGGGTAAAAACCATAGGTAATACTAGTGCCGGAGCCGTTGGTGCCCCCTATAATATTTACGACACTACTTGGTATACGAATAGTGTATTGCCGGGGAGTAAGACAGGAGTTTCTTTGATATTGGGGCACGTTGCAGGATGGTCTGAAAACGGAGTGTTTAAAAACTTAAAAAAACTTACACCAGGTGATGAAATAACTGTAGAAAAAGGTAATGGTGAAGTTATTGAATACGTAGTAGACAAGGCAGAAAGCCTTCCGCTAGAGGGCCTGGATATGGCAAAAATACTTTATGAAGTGCCAACAGGTAAACACAGTCTACGACTTATGACTTGCACGGGTACTTATGACAGTAGACTCAAAGAATACACATCACGCTTTGTGGTTTATGCCTCGCCAGTTTAATATTGCAAAAGTAGGTGCAAGACGAGTATTATATCTTTAGGGTTTGATACTTAAGATAATGTGTGAGTAATCAACCTTTTACTGATAATTATATTATTTATTTTCGATTTATTGTTCTTTGGGTACATTTTAGCTAATGAAGTGAAAGTGATCGCTAAGATAATCAAGAACATCTCGATAGAAAGGCAGGTCCACCAATGGATCCTATTACATTAGTTGCGGCTATTGCTGCGCTAGGTGCTGGTTTTGGAATTAGCACGTATACAACAAAGCAAAAAATTGGCTCAGCAGAGTCTGAGGCAAAAAAAGAAAAAGAAAAAGCAAAAAGAGAAGCGACAAAATTAGTCAATGAAGCCAAGGAGGAAGCTCTTAAGTTGGCAGATGAGTCTCGTAAAGAGGATAAAAAACACAGGGATGATGCCAAAGAATTAGAGAAGAGGCTACTGGATAGAGAAACTAACTTAGATAGTAAACTAGATAAACTAGACAAGAGATCAGAGGATATCCGTAAATCCGAGACAGAAATAGACGGCTTAAAGGATGAAATTAGAGCAATTAGAACTAAGCAGCAAGAGAAATTAGAGAAAGTCGCAAAACTATCAAAGTCTGATGCTGCAGACAAGTTAATGAAAATGACAGAAAGAGATATCAAGGATGATTTGACTGGGTTAGTTGTAAAATTGCAAAATAATGCCAAAGAGCATGCCGACGAGCTAGCCGGTATGGTAATCGTTCAGGCAATGGAGCGAATGGCTAGTGAAGTAACTGCCGAAAGAACCATAACTGCTCTTAAGCTTCCAGACGAGGACATGAAGGGCCGTATTATCGGTAAAGAAGGTCGTAACATCCAAGCTATCCAGAAAGCTACTGGTGTAGATATTATGGTTGATGAAACCCCAGGAATGGTGGTTGTGAGCTCTTTTGACCCTATTAGGCGCGAAGTAGCTAAACGTACCATGGAACTTCTAATGAAAGACGGAAGAATACATCCTGGAAGAATAGAAGAAGTTTACGAGAAGGCTCAAAAAGAAGTCCAGAAGGACGTTATCAGAGCGGGTGAAGATGCAGCCAGAGAAGTAGGTGTAATTGGTATTCCTAAAGAAGTTCTGCAATACGTAGGTGAACTTAAATACAGAACAAGCTATGGTCAGAATGTATTAAAGCATTCTACAGAAATGTCACATATTGCCGGTATTTTAGCTGAGCAACTCGGTGCAAATGTAAAAACAGCCAAGTATGCCGCGTTAATCCACGATATGGGCAAGGCTCTAACTCACAAAATAGAAGGTAAACACCATCATATCACTGGTGAAATTGCTAGGAAATATGGCGTTCCTGAGGATGTTGCGCATGCTGCAGAAGCGCATCACGATGATATAGAAGCTACAACAGTAGAAGCTCTAATAGTTAGGGTAGTGGACGCGATTTCTGCGGCTCGCCCTGGTGCAAGAAACATCAGCGCATCAAACTTCTCTGAGCGCATGAAAGACCTAGAAAATACCGCGCTAAGCTTTAAAGGTGTAGAGAAAGCTTACGCAATAAGTGCTGGGCGCGAAGTTAGAGTATTTGTTAAGCCAACAAATGTTGATGATTTAGGTGCTATTAAAATGGCTCGTGACATCGCCAATAAGATAGAGTCTACTATGCAGTATCCGGGGACGGTTAAGGTTAATGTGATTCGTGAGACTCGCGCCATAGAATACGCCAAATAGCACTGGCCCACAAAAAATCTCCCTGCCGAAGAGCAGAGCTCTTCGCACTGGAGTTTTTTGTGTCTTGGCGTACTTTGTGACTGTTTTGCTTCATGATGCTCGGTCGCCATACCAGGTGTACGACTCCCTGCGACTCCTGAACCAATAACAGCTAAATTACGCTCAAGCCAGTACCATTTAGTGAGTGTTTGTATTTTCCACTCCTTGGTGGTACGTTGTCAAGAAAAAGCAAACTAGCTCAAAGCTGAATCAGTTGGAAGTTTTCATAGTAATGGAAAGTCTAAGCTGCACTCAAGCCAGCAACATTTCGTTCTAACAGATAAGACTCGTTTGCGATTCGCACAGAAATACGTAAATTAGCTCGAAATCTGTTCACTTGGAAGCTCTCACTGTGACGGAAAGTCCAACCTATACACAAGTCAGAACTATTTGGACGTTCTCGAGTGACGAAAACTACAAACTGTTACTAAATTTACACATATATCAAAGAAAGTTATAGATAAGTCTAGATATATTTATGCTAATGAGGTATAATCACCTCTGTAAATTCGTTAACATACAAGATAAATTTGCATACACCATCGGGGTGTGGCGCAGTTGGCTAGCGCGCCGCGTTTGGGACGCGGAGGTCGAAGGTTCGAGTCCTTTCACCCCGACCATAATAAGGAATCCATTCAAAAGAATGGACTTTTTATTATGATTCTAGAGTGTGAGGGGCTTGAAGCTTCGACCTTAGAGGTCGGAGGTGAGAAAGCCCAGTGGGCTTTTGGAAACGAATAAACTTTTGGAAACTTGTTTCCAAAAATGTTTTTCGGAGGTAACTGGAAGGGACCGAGTCCTTTCACCCCGACCAACTAAAATGACCATCAAACGGTGGTTTTTTTAGTTTGTACTGTTGGGCGCATTATCTTAATTGTGAGACGCACATTCACTGCTATCATTAGTCTTCTTTGATACACTATACTCATGCATACTATTGTTAGTCACATAGCCAACTCAACTGGAGAACTGAGTGATTTCACAGAATTAATTAAGATATCACTAAATAATGTCGTACCTATTGCAAAGAAAGAACTTGGCGGAAATCAAATTGATGTATTCTTTATATCGGCTGCTGCACAAGCAATCCCTGAGTACGGAATAGGAGGGTTTTCTCCAGGACCAAACCACATTTATATTTCTTTTGACCCAGAGTCGAAAAAGATAACCAAACAGGGCTTAGACGAAACTCTTTTACACGAAATGCATCACTGTATGAGATGGCGTAACCCTGGATATGGCAATACTCTAGGTGAGGCCATGGTTACGGAGGGTTTGGCTTGTCTATATGAAGAACAACACAGTGGGGACACACCAATCTTCGCAAGTATTAATTTAGAAAAAGAACAACTAAGGAAGGCTAAAAGGGAGCTGAAGTCCAAAAAATATAATCATAGCGATTGGTTCTTTGGCAGCAAAGATGTTGATAGATGGTTTGGGTACACCTGTGGCTACGAACTTTGCAAAGATTACTCTACTAGAAACAATAAAACAGCATCAGAACTGGTTAATGTTTCAGCTTCAAAAGTACTAGAATTTTACGACAGACCATTCATAAGCTAATTGCTCAACGTGCTCTACTGATTAAGGTTAGTAATAAGTTGCTGCTGTGCTTAAGATTGAAAAAAGGTCTGGAGATCTATACCGAAACAAACCTTTAAGGTTTTAAAACCTACCTTATTTGTGATTAGTAAAGCTTTCAGATATACTTAAACTTAACTATTTAACTAAAAAGAAAGTTTAAAAATGAATCAAAAAAATTTAGGCTTCAGCGTGGTTGAAATACTATTAGTCGTAATAATCTTAGGACTAGCTGGTACAACAGGGTGGTTAGTTTATGGTCGACAAAAAACCGAAGACAAAACCAATTCAACTTCGGCAATCAATGTTAGTCAAGATACAAATCCAAAAAAAAATACTGAACAGTCTGTTCCTTATTCTTTCAAGGAACTAGGTGTAACGATGGATATTTTACCAGGCTGGAAAGTTAATACAAATCATACAAAACAAGAAGGCGTAAACTTCTACGAATGGACAGTTGAAAAAGCTGAAGCTAACACTAAAATTTTACTTAGCTCAGATGGTTTTAGGGGTGGCTTTGAAGGTTGTCAAGGAACAGGTGATAGCTTAACACCGGTAACTATAAAGGACACGTCGCCTACACAAAATCCTAATTTCATGTATATGTCCTGGTCGTATACCTATAGTAGTGATACCACTGACTTAATTCGTATAGTCCCAACTAACGAAACTGCATTCCGGGCTACAAATGATAATTCATCAACTGCCATTCCTAACAAAGATGTTAAGTCAGGAAATTATTTTATGTGTATTTCATTACCACAAGCAGGTTTCTCTCTTCATCTTAACAACGAAGTTGCAACAGGTTTTTCTAGAGTAGATGGTATTTCAGTAATACCGAGCAATAGCTCAAATACGAAATATGTACCATTACCAAATAACATACAGTTCTTATCTGATATAAAAACTATGTTAACCTCATTAAAATAGTAGCTGTTAACGGTCAATAACCAACGATCTGTTCTCATAGTTACTGAGTATTAGTTACAGAGGCTTGGATTTATCTCGATCAAAGTTCTCTTTATTGGAGACTTAATTTTCATTTTTTCTGCAAGTTCTAGACACTCACCACGAAGATCGTCTAATGATTACACCTGTTTTTATTCGTCGTCAGTGGCTACGTGTATCTATATTACATACTGCTGGTTTCTTTTGGTAACATTTTGATGGTTTCTTCGCGGTAAAATCTGGTAATTGTTCAAACTATAACTGCGGGTAGAGTGAGCTTAGAGCCAATGTTGTTTTCCGGAATGGAATAGAGGGGTATGTATTTGCACTGAAATTGAAATAGGTGGATAATATAGATGATTAAGGAGGGTAGTATTTATGCGACTAACAAGCCCGAATTTTGAGATGGGTGGGGATATACCAAAGAAATATACTTGTGATGGGGAAAATATCTCGCCTGCGCTAATCTTTGAGGGAGTTCCAAATACTGCTAAATCCTTAGTGCTGATTGTGGAAGATTTTGATGCCGCATTAGAGCCAAACGGTTGGGGCAAGACGTTTGATCACTGGTTAGTGGCTAATATTCCAGTTAGTGCTTTTGGATTCTTTGAAGGAAAAGTTCCAGAAAATAGTGACGAGATAACGAATCATTTCGGAAAGACAGATTATGGGGGTCCATGTCCGCCTAGTTTTAAACATATATATACTTTTAGGCTTTACGCTCTGGAAGACTTTATAGACGTGGATGAAGTTTCGTCCAAAGAAGATTTACTCGAGATAATGCAGGGAAAAATTGTAGATTCTACACTACTTTATGCTTTTTACGGCAGGCAGTAATCTTACAGGTCGCTATTTATAGGGTTAACCCCGAATCTATTATGTACTTTATACAGGGTTATAGTTTCATAAAAACCGGTGTGTAAAACCGAACTCCGAGTTAAATCGGAGTTAACTCGGAGTTCCATTGTTTACACTAGTATTAAAGATAACACTAAGAATTTGCAAGAGGGGAAGTTAATTTATCAATATAGATGTATAATATAGCAGATGTTTAATTATTTACTTGCTTTAGTTCCCGTCGGTTTTATCCTAGTCGCCTCCGAAGTACTTTGGTATAAGAAAGTCATAAAAGACGAGATATCTCGTAAGTTTATTCATGTTTTAGCTGGAGTGTGGATTGCCTTCTGGCCTTTTTATTTGCCTTTTGATGGCATTTTTGTGCTTGGTTGGATGGCGTTAGTTTTACTTATCTACTCTAAATATACACAGCTGTTCCATGCTATGTATGGTGTGGACAGGAAGACTTATGGTGGTATTTTTTTGGCATTGGCAATTATTGTGACTTCCTACATAGGGCTAGAGGATTGGATTTTTACTGTATCAATCTTATTGATTGCACTTGCTGATGCCGCCGCGGCATTAATCGGCACCAGATACGGAAAGACCAATGGCTATAAGGTGTTTAGTCTTAATTATTTAAGAAAAAGTCTGTATGGTACCACAGCTTTTGTAGTTATGGCTTACATAGTTATTCTAGTCGGAGGCTTTGTGGGTGGCTCAGATATAATTTCCGCAAATAAATTAGTGGTCTATCTAGTACTTCCGCTTGGTGCAACTTTCTTTGAAAACACCATGCCATTTGGATTAGACAATCTAGTAATTCCGTTTTACGCAACACTTATACTCAATTCTATAATTTAGAATCTGGGTGAACATCGTCGGTATGATACTTTGTTTTACCTAGATATTTTTGCTCAAAACTTCCAACTGTGGTATTTACAATAACGATAAGGGCAGTCAGTGCTATTGCTAGCCAGTATTTATCTAAAGCAACTGTAATACCAATGCCGGCTGCAAAAAGTATTGAAGAGGCCGTTGTCAGATAATAAACGTTATGATCCTTTTCACTTTTCAGGACAGTTCCAGCTCCGATAAAACTGATACCTACTATAATGGCTTCTATAACACGGACTGGATCAGACTGAACATGCCCATAGGTTGCTGAAAACTCTTCAATCAGTAACCTGCTAAGGGAAATAACTAACGTTGCGGTCGCGGTCACAAACATATGAGTTCGTATTCCGGCTGGTTTTTTGACTAGTTCTCTCTCAATTCCAATTACACCACCCAAGCTTAGGGCGACGATAACTTTAAGTAAAATATTGAATTCTTCAGAGCTCATTTAAGCATAAGTATACATATCTATTTAGATTTTTAAAACCTAGAAATATAAAAGCTGCCGATTACTGAGTATCGGCAGCAGACAGTCGTATGGTCGACTTAAATAACAGTCTATTAGTTGTTATCTTTAATAACTGTAGCAAGTTTGTAGGGCATCATGACTAAAGCGGCCATTATACCAAACAGTAGGACAAATATACCTGATAGTATTTTACCTACACCAACTAGTTTAAGCTTGAGTAAGTTTGATGGTGTGTTAGCTAATCCAGCCTGTTGCTTAGCCAGTACCGACCCGGCTGGAGCTGTATCTCGTTCGACCTTAGTGTTATTTACTATGTAGTCCGTTTGTTGAGAATGAAATGTATCTTCGGCTGGTCCGACGGAATTTTGCATATCAATTCCTTGGGCCGCGTATACGATTCCAACAATCATTAGCGTCATCATTAGCATCATTACTGGTAGATTTTTTTTATTCATATTTCCTCCTTGTTGTATGCTCAGTAATACGTACAACGTATTTAAAATTTATAAAGTTTAAGGTAGAAACTCAAACTAAATACATCATATAGTAATTAAGTAATTAAGTAAATACTAAAATACAAAACTACAACATTATTTTAATATAGAAGGCTACTAATTGAAATTTAAAACAGAGGTAAAAATATAAAACCTTAGCGTGTTTAGTGACTATTATCACATGGTGTTATATATAAATAAATATAGTCTTAGTTTTTGAACTATTTATGATATTTACAAAAATGGAGTGAATGCAGGATACATTACACCAAGCGTTTAAACCAACTGAGCGTTCTCTTAAAATCTTTTGATGGGGCGAGTGATGGGAATCGAACCCACGACCTCCGGAACCACAACCCGGCGCTCTAACCAACTGAGCTACACCCGCCATGAACAGGGGTAATTTTAACGCTATTTGCTAAAAAAAGCAAGACTACTAGGGTGAGGATATGCACCCCGACCTCTTTGGTCGGGAGTCCAAATCCATCCCTAAGATACATCAACAAAAAAGACCCAGCCTAGCTGAGTCATTTTTATTGGTACCCCGGGAGGGATTCGAACCCCCGACCTGTGGGATAGAAGCCCATCGCTCTAATCCACTGAGCTACCGGGGCGTACCATCTAATGTTGTCTGGTGCGGGATACCGGAATCGAACCGGTGTCCTAAGTTTGGAAAACTTATATATTAACCGTTATACGAATCCCGCGAACAGGGGTGATTATAACGCATTATCAAAAATAATGCTAGATATTATTTATAACTTCTATATGTGCGCCAAGGCTATTTAGTCTTTCTGCAATGTCCTCATAACCTCTGTTTATAGTATAGACGTTGCGTAGGGTAGACTCGCCTTTTGCTGCCAACATTCCTATCAGCAATAGACTTGCTGGTCTTAAAGCGGGTGGGGTAACTAAATCAGCTGGAGTAAACTTAGTTTTTCCTGTTACATAGACACGGTGAGGGTCTGCAAGTTCGACGTTAGCGCCAATTTTAGATAGCTCTGTATAGTAGATAGCTCTATTCTCGTAAGTCCAGTCATGAATGAGCGTTCTACCAGTGGCTTGAGTACAAATAGGAACAAAGTAGGGTAGATTATCTTGGTTTAGTCCTGGGTATACATTGGCATGAATTTTATCTTCTAGAGCCTTTAGCTTTCCGTTGTGTTTTAGTAAGGTAAGGTCCACCAAATCAGTAAAACCGTTGTTAGCTATGTATTTTTCGCTTAGTTTGTATTCTAGACCCATTTTTTTGAGTTTGAGTAACTCTAGCGACATAAAATCTATTGGGACTCTTTGTATGGTAATTTCAGAATTAGTACAAACTGCTGCACTCACAAAAAACATTGCTTCTATCGGGTCTTCAGCAGGAGAATATTCTACGTCCTTTTTAATTTTAGCAGCCTCTCCGGTTATCGAGAGAGTCATAGTCCCGATGCCCTCAACTTTAAGTCCTAGCGCTTGGAGATACCCACAAACGTCCTGCACCATATAGTTGGCAGTTGCGAAGCGTATGGTTGTTTTACCGTTAGTTCTGGCAGCAGCAATTGCAGTATTCTCAGTGACGGTGTCCCCGGACTCATACAAAACGATGGAATCAGGATTTTTAGGACTACTTTTAACTCTGTAAAATAAGTTTTCTGAATCAATAGAAATACCAAATTCTTCTAGTGCGTAAAGGTGCGGCCTTACGGTTCTTTGGCCTAATTTACACCCGCCTGCGTACGGGATTTTAAATTCTGCAAATTCATGCATCAAAGCACCAATTAGCATTATCACTGATCTAGTTTTCCGAGCAGCTGTAACATTAAGAGTTTCAAGGTTTAGTTTATTTGGTCTGCGTATCTCTAGGCTATTACCAGATAACCACTTAGTTTTTACCCCGATACTTTCTAAGACTTCTATAATTCTATAAACCTCTTCAATTTTCGGGAAGGACTTAAAAGTAGTTGTACCAAAATTTAATAAGCTAGCGCATAACAAACCTACAGCCGCATTTTTGCTAGTTTTAAGCTGTATATTGCCGGATAGTTCATAACCACCGTCAATATTTAAGTTAACACCCTGGTTTCCGACCTTTATAAGTGGTTTTTGTAGAACAACGGACATGCGCTCAAGCATATCAAGACTAAGATTCTGACCACCTTTTTCAATTCTATTAATGGCTGATTGAGAAGTGCCAAGTTTTTTAGCAAACTCGGACTGAGTCAAACCTCGCAATTGACGGAGTTCGGTTATCATAGACCCTAGGCGTTGATTTGTTGCATTCATTAGGCAGTAATTATATCACAATTGAGATAATTGTAAATATACTTTTTAAACATAGAGCTTTGGGGTACAATTTAACTATTATGATTTGAGGCAAAACATATACTACAATTAATAATTTTTATTAAGATTAGCTGTTAATTTAAAGGAGTAGATATGTTTAAAGATAAAAAAATTGAAGAACTTATAAAAGCAGAAGCTAGACGACAATTTGAAGGGCTTGAGATGATTCCCAGTGAGAATCATACTTCTGGAGAAGTTTTGGCAGCTATGGGCACCCGACTTAGCGATAAATACTCAGAAGGCTATCCAGGGATGCGCTATTACGGCGGTTGTGAGTTCGTAGATCAAGTAGAAAACATTGCTAGAGATAGGGCTAAAGAGTTATTTGGAGTAACCCACGCTAACGTACAGCCTCATTCTGGCTCTCCGGCCAATCACGCCATATATTTTGCCTTAGTGGACCCAGGCGATACTGTTATGGGTATGTCATTGTTTTTTGGCGGTCATATGTCTCACGGTCTTAAGGTTAACTTTTCTGGAACTTATTACAATTCTGTTCAATACACTACAGATAAAGACGGTTTTATGGATTACGAAGCTATTGCTAAACAGGCAAGAGAAACCAAACCTAAATTAATAATGGCCGGTACAACGGCTTACCCTCGGATAATAGATTGGAAGAAATTGCGTGCTATTGCCGATGAAGTAGGTGCATGGCTTGCTGCAGATATTTCTCACATTAGCGGTCTGGTTGTGGCTGGAGTTCATCCAAGTCCAGCAGGCATTGCGGACGTTACTATGACCACTACTCATAAGACTCTGCGTGGCCCTAGAGGAGCGTTGTTGCTTTGCAATGGGAATACGTCTAATCCTTTAAAAAAACCAGCTAGAGTAAAGGAAGAGCTACCATCGTTAATAGATAGGGCAGTAATTCCTGGCTTGCAGGGCGGACCGCATAATCATCAGACAGCGGCTATAGCAGTTGCTCTTGGTGAGGCCTTAACCCCTGAATTTAGAATTTATGGACAACAAATTGCTAAAAATGCCAAAGTATTATCGGAGGAACTTATTAAGCTAGGATTTAACCTGGTCACAGGAGGTACGGATAACCATTTGATGGTTGTAGACCTAAACAGTAAGGGGCTAAGCGGGAAAGATGCAGAAACAGCATTAGGACTAGCAGGGATAACTGTTAATAAAAACACCGTGCCATTTGATCCAAGATCACCCTACGACCCAAGTGGGATTAGATTAGGCACACCGGCTTTAACAACCAGAGGCATGACAGAAGAAGATATGAAGCAGGTTGCCACCTGGATAGATGAAGCAATAAAAAATAGAAAAGATGAAAAACACCTTAAGAATTTACATAGCACCATAACTAAATTTGCTAAAGATTTCCCGCTTCCTGAATAGGAAGCTATCTAAGTTGAAGATTCAAATCTATTTTTTGGCCTAGGACGGTTCGCTCACCAAGAATATAGATATTAAATACTGCTTTGTCGCGAGCTACTATCTCCCTTAGTTGCTGTGGAATTCTAAAAGCAGCTGCTATTAAACCGTCGCTCTGAATCCCGTAACTCTCAACGTTAAAGTTACGGCATAGATACACAGCACGTGCTAAGTGTGTAGATTCAGATATCAAGAATGCTTTTTTGATATCAAAAATTTTTGAAGCTCTTTCGCACGTTTCGTAAGTGCTCCTGCCGGCATAATCGGGTTGGATAGCGCTCCTGGGGATACCTTGAGCTACTAAATAAGACTGCATAATATTCGGTTCGTTATAATTTAGAAACCTATTATCACCCGATACTATCAATTTTTTTATGTATCCTTGCTCGTATAATTTAATTGCCGTATCAAGACGTTCTTTAGTTAGCGGAAGTGGTTCTTGATCTCCAACTCCACCCCCACAAACTACCCC
>CAYVHE010000009.1:0-4247 GCA_964451085.1 uncultured Candidatus Saccharibacteria bacterium
TTTACTGCCATATAATCTGCAGCTTTACTGGCTATTAGTAATGACCTATGATCTGCGCCTCTTTTTTTCAAAGTTAAGGAATGTAGAGCACCAAAGTAAGCTATATCTACGAGGGTTAAATGATCTGTGCCAGTGGCAATGCTTTGTCCGGTGCGGAGAATTTCTACCTGGTCGGATATGGCACCGGTGTTCGAATTAATCTTATCAAATTGGTCTGGTAGATTGAGTAGTAGTGGGTTTAATAATCCTGCAACGGCTAATACTTGATCTGAGCTACGAGGATGTCCTTTGCTTATATAATGGCTTGGGGTTACCGCCAATGACTGATAGCTGTATTTAGTTCCGGGGGGGACAGGGACAAGAAAACCATCTGTAGTAGCGCAGTTATCTTCGGCACTAGCATAAAGAGCGTCGACTATTTCCGCTTGTGCTTTTTCAAAAATATTGGATAACATAATTATATACATCTTATCAGATGTTATGGAAATTACTATATCTAGTGCTGTAGTTCGGTGCTACACTACTAAAAGCTTTATAAATTGAAGCTATTAACAATAAGTATGCTGGAATCCTGTGAAAATCAGGAACTGTGCCGCAACTGTAATGGTGATGAGACAAAACTACGTTTTTTCTCATTGCGCCATAATCGGAATGAATCCGATTATGGGCTGCTCTTTTCCATAAAAGAGCTACCTAAGTCAGATCTAGCAATAAATTATTTCCCGAGCAGGAAGACTAGTTTTTGGATCATCGCCTCTTTCTAGCTTTACGGCGGGAACAGAGGTTTTTTAAATTGACGGAGACTTTAGAAGCTCAAACTCAAGACAGGGTAATCAACCCTGAAATCAGAGCACGTAATGATGTTGAAACGTTTTTAGCTGAAGCTTTAAACGGGAACATGACTACTAGTTTCTATTATAGATATGACAAAAATAACGAGGAATTAGTCGCAGAAGATGGTGAATTAATTTCTAATATCTTTGAAAATGCAATCCTAGACGCTGAGCAAGTTATTATCAAAAATCCTCAATTACAATTTGAGGTACGCCGCAGGAAAGAAGAAAAAAATGAACTTGAAGCTATGCTGTCTATGATGAATGGTAATTTACCAAACACTATGGTTGTCTTGTCTGATTTCCCTGAAGAACTAATGAACTCTACAGATAATGTTGGTGGATACAACGTATCAAGAAAGCAGACCATGCTAAGAATTATAAGTAAACAAGAAGATGGCATTAGTGTTGCATCTCGTACTTTAGACGGTAGCTACCGTGTGGCATTAGAGGAAATTTATGCCTCTTTGGAACAACCAAAACCCAAACGAGGAGAGTTGTTGGGTCAAAGAATTCATCTAGACTTGAATGAGCTAGAGCAGGCAATACTAATAGATAAAATAGTAAGTACATACGACTCCACACTTCATGAGCTAACTGGTGTTTCGTATAGCGCCGGGATGCCATTAGTAGATTTGGACACAAGGATTAATACCTATGATTTCGTAAGACAACAAAATGATTTAGTGAATATTGCAGTAAGACAAGTACTTAGTGGCGATTTATCTGTTTCGCCGTATGCAATAGTGGCTGCAATGACCGAGAGATATGAAAATATTGTGACTACGCGGATATTTGATACTGGGACAATTATATCAGGAGATATAGCAATCAGAGAGTTTGCGTTAATGCAGGAAATTCATGGCGCAGGCAGAAGAGCTTCGATAGACAAAAAGGTGTTTAACGGGTGTGGATCAACATTAGTTCCGGATGAATTTAGTGTAGAAGATCAGTTAGAAACGTCCGGATACGGGAATAAAACAGATAAAGAAACAAAATACGACTTTAATAAAAAAATGTATTGTGTAGATTGCCAGGCTCCGCCAAAAGAGAAAGAGGCTAAAAAGTGGTGTGGTCCGTGCGGTTTATGTCGTGGCTGTGATAAAAAATATGGAGGGAAAGGTTAAACTAAAGGTATGAGAAAAATTGGAATTTTTGCAGGGACTTTTGATCCCGTTCACGACGGGCATATTGCAGCTGCAAAGAGCACCTTAAGTGAATGTGGGCTTGATAGCGTGCTTTTTATGGTTGAAGAACGGCCGTGGGGCAGTAAAACACCGATTGCAGTAGACAAGAGACGTATGATGGTTGATTTAGCTATTGCTAACCAACCTAACATAAACCAGATAGTTTTGCGTGATAAAAGATTTACAACCAAAAAAACTATATCTGAGCTACAAAGTATATATTCAGGCCAAAATATTCATTTTATTTTTGGTGCAGATGTCTTTATGAAGATGTCTAAGAAAACTTGGCCTGATTTAGAATTATTGCTAGATTATCCCTTGGTGATATTCACTAGAGGAATAATTACTAGAGAGCAGGTTTCGGAACATTCCAGAGGATTGAGAGCAAATGTTAATATTGTAAAATCAGAGTTGCCTGACCATTCTTCTACAGACGTTAGGCTAAAACCTCATAGCAGGGAAATTTGGGTTTCAAAGGACGTGTCAGACTACATAAAACGTAGTAGTTTATATACTTTTTAGCTTTCTTCAGTAGGTAGATTAAGCATAAAGTCGGACTGAAGATGGGCGATATGCTTATCTCTAAACTTTCTAAACTCTGATTTTTTGAGCCCGCTTTTCTTAATAAAAGCACTAATTTTTTCACTACCAATATAATGCGGGAGCATAACGTAACTAACACCTAACTCGTAAAGCTGAATTGCTTGCTCTACATCATCTGCGTGGCATATAAACACAGCATTTGGGTTAGATTTTTCTAAGGAATGAACTAGAGATACGTTAACTTCGAAATCTGTGATTGTAGAGACAATCATCCTAGCCTTAGACAAGTCGGCTTCGTCCAAGAGCTCATTGTCGCTAGCGTCTCCATAAAGAAAATCTATTTTTGCCCGCTCCAAAACATCGATCATATCTGGATCGTAATCTATCACAACAAATTTTTTGCCAAGAGACCTAAAGACTTTTACAAACTCATTACCACCTCGCTGGTAACCAAATAAAACAATTTCATATGACTTTCGAGAACTGACATTCTCTTTACGCACTTTTTGGCGTTCAAATAAAACAAAATGTTTTTCAAAAAATTCAAAAAGCTGATCATCAAAAACACTAGCATAAGTAGAAATAGCAATAGAAGCCAAAGCAACCACAGTTAAAGTTACAGCCATATCTTCACCGATGCTCCCTGTAGATAAGGCCAAAGCCGAGAGCACCAGCGAAAACTCACTAATTTGAGCTAGGCTTACAGCAGCCTTAAAACTCGTTCGTTTAGTATAGCCAAGTAACCCCATACTCATTAAAATGGTCCATGGCTTAAAGATTAGTACTACAAATAGCGCAACTAGAATAAGAGGCACAGAACTACCGAAGTTGGTAAAGCCTAACGAAGATCCTAGGTTTATGAAAAATACCACAACAAAGAAGTCACGAAGTGGCCTGAGCCTAGAGCTGATTTCCTGAGCATAGGGGAGTGCAGCCAAGGTTACTCCTGCAAACAATGCTCCAACTTCAAGGTTAAAGCCGATGATTTCAAATAGTGCTGCACCACCAAAACCCCAACCAATAGAGAATAAAAATAAAAACTCCTGACTACCGGCAATAAGTTTGTGTACTTTTGGTAATAAGTATGTTCCAGTAATATACATAGGAACTCCCACAAGAAGCCCCTTGCTAAGAAGTATGGCAAGTTGAGATATAGCAAACCCCTCTTGGCCACTTTGGGCAGAGAAAACCAACAGAGCGATAGTAGCTAATACGTCTTGAATTAACAAAATTCCTATGGTGATTTTGCCGTATAGTCTGGACTGTTCTTTTTTATCGCTTAGAAGTTTTAGGATAATGATTGTACTACTAAAGCTTAAGGCAGTTGCAAAAACGACAGATTCAGTTGTTGTGCGCCCAAAAAGAGTCGCAATAATAAATCCAACAAGCGCAGTAAATACTATTTGTATTCCACCCGCGACCAGTGTAACTTTACCAACCTCCTTGACTACTTTAGGGTTGAGCCCTAGCCCAATAATGAATAGAAGAAGGGCAATACCGATTTTAGAAAAGACTTCAATTGTATCAGGAGAGCCAATAAGTGATAATACCGACGGACCAACAATAATACCTGTTAATATATGCCCAATAATCAAAGGCTGCTTTAGTGACCTCATAATTAAGGCGATGCCGGTGCCGACTGCTATGATTAAACTGAGTTCTAGAAATACGTCTTGTTGCATGT
>CAYVHE010000009.1:4347-19868 GCA_964451085.1 uncultured Candidatus Saccharibacteria bacterium
CCGGTGCCGACTGCTATGATTAAACTGAGTTCTAGAAATACGTCTTGTTGCATGTTTTTTTTAGCTAATTACAGATGTATAGTAACATTTTAAAATACTTATGTAAAAGGATAGTTGACGCTGCAACACAAGCTTGTTATGCTAATCGGTACTTCTGTGGTTTTGGGAGCAAAAACCAAGCTAGCGGATATGTACTTTCCCATCAATCGAGATTTTCCTTTAATTAAGAGGTTGTCGAGATATATGGTTAAGCACAAGATCGTTGCTTAACAGAAAGATAAAAATTAATAGCCTGATTAATTTCAAGCTTGTAACAAAACAAAAAGTTTTAACTTCTTTTTCTAGTGCGCTTTTAACTTTTTTTTATGAAAAAAGTAAGGATCGCTCCTGTTTCAGCGTGCTAAGTTCTAAAGAAGTTTAGGAGGTGGCATTTATGCCAGTATATATTAATGTTAAACCTGCTCGGCGACAAAAGGTTGCCGTGACGGTTAAACGTGCCAGATGGCAACAGTTTCTTACTTATTAAAGTTTAAAGAGACTGTAAAAAGAGCTCTGAATTATCAGAGCTCTTTTTAAATTTAGTATGTCGTAAACCTAGCGTAATTGAATCATTAGTTAGGTGTTGTTGTATCTGCTGCCTTGCTTTGAGAATTTTGGCTTTCTGCCAGTTTAGCGTCTATAGCCTCTTGGATTCGTTTCTCAAATGCATCAGCCGTTGTCAACGTGTTGGCGTCATCTATTTTTACGCCATCTAGAAAGAAAGTGGGGGTGCTGTCGACACCATGCTCTTTACCTTTGGTTGTGTCGGTGTTGATTATTGCTAACGTTTCGCTTGAATTTGCCTCTGTTTTGTACTGGTCCATATTTAAGCCTAGTTCTTGGGCATATTGTTCGAATATTGGTGTTGGGTTATTGGTAGATATCGGAACTCCTGAATTGCTAGTACCTCCAGAAGAAGCCCAGCTGTCTCTCCTTTCGTACAACAAGTTGTGCATTTCCCAGAACTTACCTTGATTAGAGGCTGCCTCAGCGGCTCTATGCGCAGCAGTCGTATTGGCATGTATTTGCACTAACGGAAAGTGTATAAATTGAAATTTTAAATTATCTTTCAGATCCTCTTTTACTTGTTTGAGGATAGGGTAATAAGCAGCGCATGCCGTACACTCAAAATCTCCATATTCTACTAATGTCACGATACCTTTTTCATTGCCAAAAGTATGGTTGGATGCTTGACCTTGAACAGTGTCCTTGTTCCCACTAAATATTATTGCCCCGGCCACTATAGCTATTACTACTATTACGGTTATTATTCCTTGTTTCATGAAACTCCCTTAGATAGTTATCTAAAACTAATTATTATTGTATAAATCGGCTATCAATCTATTTATATTTTACCCTATCATCATAGTTTTTCTGCTATACTTATACTCAATTAATGAGTACATTATTACTTTTCTTCTTCGTGGCGGTATTACTAGCAAGCTCTGCACTTTTTTCTGGGCTTACAATTGGTCTATTGTCGCTAAATCACTACGAGCTTAAGAGAAAAGCACAGCTAGGTGATAAAAACGCAAAAACTGTTTATCCCATCGTTGCTCTAGGCCATCAGCTAATGGTCACCTTATTAGTTGGTAATGTTGTTGTTAACGCAGCTATCACGGCCATGCTAGATACTAAAATTAACGGATTATTTGCGGTGCTTTTGACTACTTTTTTCGTTGTTTTTTTTGGAGAAATAATACCTATGGCTTATTTGCGCAGGCATGGGCTCAAAGTAGCAGCTCGTTTAGCACCACTACTTAAAAAATTTATATTCTTACTTTCTCCAGTCGCTGTACCTTTGGGGAAGGCTTTGGATAGGTGGGTTGGTCAAGACGGTCCAAGCATATATTCCAAAGCCGAACTGTATAAGATTTTAGAAGAGCATAAGATCTCAAAATACAGTGATATTGAAGAAGATGAGATTCAAATAGTCCGGCATGCTTTAAGCTTTGGCGATAAAACCGTTAGAGAGGTAATGACACCAAGGCGAGTGGTAGTTTCTGTTTCTGCTGATGACAACATTGGCCCAATATTAATTGGAGAGCTGCATGAATCTGGAAATTCAAGGTTTCCGGTATATAACGATAAAAAGGCACACAATTTTGTAGGTACTCTTTATCTGCACGATTTAGTAGGATTAAAAGTGGAAGGTAAGGTTAAAGAAAAAATGCGTAAGGAGGTATTTTATGTGCACGAAGAGCAAACTCTAGACAAGGCACTAAAGGCATTTTTGAGTACTAACCACCATTTATTAATCGTTGTAAACAGTTTTGAAGAATTTGTTGGTGTAATAAGTTTTGAGGATATTATTGAAGAAATTCTAGGGAACGAGATAGTAGATGAATTTGATCAACATGCTGATCTTCGGGCTGTAGCAAAATCCTTAGCTAATAAAGACAGGCAATCAAGGGCCTCCAAAGTTAATAATTCTATAGATAAATGATATAATTACCCCTAATGAGATATATATTTAGTTGCAATAATCTTAGGGTAGACTTTTAAAGTAGCTTAATTTTCAGGCGGCTACACAATAGTCGATTCCCAAAAAAGAGCTGGCAATAATACCAATACACCGTGAAAACGAGGATAAAAATGGAACGAACAATCAATATTAAGACCATAGATATGGCAGGGCAAGAAGTAGTTGTAAAAGGCTGGGTAAACTCTAGAAGAGATCATGGAGGACTAATTTTTATTGACCTCAGAGACCATAGTGGTCTATTACAACTGACAATACCTTCGGAGTGCTCAGCTTTCAATTTAGCAGAAAGCTTGCGTGACGAATACGTTGTTGAAGCTAAAGGGACATTAAGAGATCGGGAAGAAGACTTAAAGAATTCTAAAATACCTACAGGGAGCATCGAGCTCGTCGTAAGCGATTTAAGAATTTTAAATAAATGCGAGCCTCTCCCGATACAAGTTAATTCTAAGCAAAATATTAGCGAAGAAAATAGGCTTAAGTATCGTTATCTGGACCTTCGTAGACCCAAAATGCAAGAAACTTTAAGTAAACGCGCAGAATTTTATGCGGTAATTCGACAGTATATGCAAAAAGAAGATTTTGTTGAGGTAGCTACACCTATTTTAGCTAACTCTAGTCCTGAAGGAGCAAGAGATTTCTTAGTACCGTCTAGAGTCCATCCAGGTCAATTTTATGCCCTTCCACAGGCTCCTCAGCAGTTTAAGCAGCTATTAATGGTTGGTGGAGTACCAAAATACTACCAGATAGCTACATGTTTTAGAGACGAAGACCCGAGAGCGGATAGACTTTACGGTGATTTTTACCAACTTGACCTTGAGATGTCTTTTGTTGAGGATGGTGAAGTCGTAAGAACTACTATGGAACCTCTAATAAAAAGTCTGGTTACTGACTTTGGTGCCAAGAAATTACTCCAATCTGATATACCTAGGATTACTTATGAAGAGGCTATGAACAAGTATGGTACCGATAAACCAGATTTGCGATTTGATATGCAACTCATTGATCTAACAGACGAACTTAAAGATTGCGGATTTGGTGTATTTACTAGAGCAATCAATGATGGTGGTGTAGTTAAAGTGATTCGCGTTGAAAATCAGACTTTTAGCCGTTCAAAAATCGACGACTTAACAGATAAAGCAAAAAAAGCAGGTGCCGGCGGACTACCTTATATGACAGTTGAGGGTGGCAAGGCTATATCATCAATAGCTAAATTCTTTAGCGATGAAGATTTAAAGAAAATTGTAGATAAAACTCACGCTACAGACGGAGATTTATTGTTATTTGGTTCGGATAATAAAGAAAAGGTTAATTCAGTATTAGGAGCATTGCGAAGCCATCTTGGAAACTTTTTGAGCCTTAAAGATCCTGACGTTGTGGCTTTAGCCTGGATAGTTGATTTTCCTTTTTATGAAAAAGACGAAAAGACTAATAAGATTGATTTTGGGCATAACCCTTTTTCCATGCCGAAGGGCGGCTTAGATGCTCTAGAGACTGATGATAAATTAAGTATTGTCGCCGATCAATACGACATGGTTATGAATGGATATGAAATTTGTTCTGGTGCTGTAAGAAACCATAATCCCGAGGTTATGTACCGAGTATTTGACGTTCTTGGCTATGACAAAGCCTATGTAGAGTCTAAATTTGGGGCGATGCTTAATGCCTTTAAGTTTGGTGCTCCACCTCACGCTGGTTGTGCTTTTGGTCTGGATAGAATTTTCATGGTTTTACTTGGAGAAGAGAACATTAGAGAAGTTGTAGCATTTCCTAAAAATGGGTCTGGTGTTGACGTTATGATGCAATCTCCAAGTAATGTCACCGAGGAACAACTAAAAGATCTTTCAGTAAACGTAGCTATAGATGAAATTGATGAATAGCTTTCTTTTTTGATTACTAAAAAAGTATTAGTTGATGATAAAATAAGCATAAGCATGGCAAAGAAGAAGAGATCCAAAAAAGACGCTAAACCAGAAAGCCCCGATAAGGTTAGTACAGTAAATGAAGCGTCTGATGATAATCAGGATGGTCGAGTTGACGTTACCAAAAGTGAGGCATTTAAAGAAGATCGTGAAGAATCTGAAGACATCAAAATTGATAACGACGCAATAGATAACACCGCTGATACTTCGGATAAAGAAGTGGTTGAAGATACTAGTAGCGAAGAGGATAAAGCTGAATCTGACCCTGAACTGGAAACCGAAGGTGAGTCTAAAGAAAAAACTGAACCAGAAGCTGAAAACGAGCCTAAGGATAAGGCTGAAACTAAAAATGAGCCTGTAGATGAGCCCGAACCTGATGTTGAAAAAAAAGAGAATTCCGACAAAGAAGCTCCAGAACCAGTAGAAGATATTCAGAAGGAAGAGACTGGTGCAATCGAACTTTCTGAGGGTTTAAGCCTAAAAGAAGATGAAGACGTAGTAGATGCACTAAAGATAGATCCTGAAGACAGCGTTATATCGAAGGAAGAGGACACGGTTGATGAGGCCATAAAGAAAGCAGAAGGCATCAAAGAAAGAGCAGACTTCTTTGACCCAGATCCAGAAATTGATGCAGCAGTTGACGATATTGTTCGAAGCGAAGGGGATGATGCATTAGCGCATAATGATGCAAAACTCAGAATAGAAGAAGCAAAAAAGAAGAAAAAAGTAGGTGTTTGGAGGAAAATCGCTAATCTACCCAAAAAATATTGGCAAAATAGACCGTTACGCTATGGCTCAATAGTCGGCTTAGTAATCTTATTAACTGCTGTAATTCTTGCTCCTTCGTCCAGGTATGCTTTATTGAATATTGCTCAGGTGCGTGTGAGCTCATCGATGACTATTATAGATAGCCAAACACGCTTACCTCTCAAGGATATACACGTTTTAATGCAAGATAAATCAAGTTCGTCAGACGAAAAAGGTCACGTTGAATTAACAAACTTAAAACTCGGTAAAACTAAACTGGTTATATCGAAAAGAGGATATGCAGATACGGCTAAAGAAATAGTTCTAGGTTGGGGCAGTAATCCAATAGGAGATCAGGGGATTGTAGCGACTGGCGAACAGTTTACTTTTGTCGTTCAGGGATGGCAAGACGGTAATCCTATAACCTCTGCAACTGCCGTATCTGGAGAGAATAGTGCTTCAGCGGATGAAAACGGTAAGATTGTTCTAACGATTGGAGAAGATAAAATTGCAAATGTTACAGTAAAGATTTCTGCTGATGGGTATAGAAATGAAGAATTTTCTGGTGATAAGCTGACCGATGGTGATATTGAAGTGAATATGGTACCAAGTCACAAACTCAGTTTTGTTAGTAACAGGGATGGCCAATATGACCTATATAAAATTGACCTAGATGGTAAAAACGAGGAAATTTTATTGGCAGCCACAAAGAAGGAAAAAGAGGTCCCTCGGTTATTGGGTCATCCAACAAAAAACGTCATAGCTTTTATATCATCAAGGAGCGGTGAGCAGAATAAGGATGGTTTTGTATTGGACGGGCTGTATGTTATTAATATTGATAACGGGAATTCGACAATTGTTACAAAGTCCGAGCAGATTCAACTAATTGGATGGTCAGGAGATAGATTAGTGTTCTTGCAGGTTGTTGAAGGAACAAGTCGAGGAAACCCAGAACGCAGCAAAATCTTTAGCTATAACTGGGTGACAGGTAAGAAAGTAGATCTAGCTTCTGCGAATTACTTTAACGATGCTAAGTTAATTAACGACACAACGTACTATGCCGTCTCTAGCTTTGCTGTGCCGCAAAGTAAAGCAAAACTGTATTCAATACCAACATCTGGTGGGACAAGTGAACTGCTACTGGACAAACAGGTTTGGAATATCTATCGTCCCAACCATAATAAGCTGTTGTTTAGTGCTATAGACCAAAAATGGTATGAGCTTGTCGATGGAGCTATTGCAGAAACGTCTGACCAAATAGCACCAAGTTCTAAAATACTTAAAGACTCACCAAATGGTCTAAAAACTGCATGGATAGAGACAAGGGATGGAAAGGGTGTTTTGCTTACATCAAATACTAAAGCACTAAAAGAGGAAAAAATTTTAGAAAAATCCGGAATAAGCACAGTACTATTTTGGGCCAACGACTCAACGATTGTTTACCAAATAGTTAGTAACGACGAAACAGCTGATTACGTTATAGAGTTAAATAGCGGGAATAACCGCAAGATAACAGATGTAACTGCATCTAGAAGTCCATATTTTAATCTTTAAAGACTGATAATTATACAATAATGTAGAAGTCAGTAAGATGTTAAATTATAGTGCTTATGGTACAATACAAGCAATAGAGGGAGAGGTAAAATGAGAAGATTATATTCTGGGTTAGTGTTAATAATTGCATCAGTTGTGGCTCTGCCCAGTTTGGTGTTTGCTCAAGGTGCTCAAAACACTATCGATTCAACCACAAATACTTCAACAGTGGTACCTACGTCAGTGTCAGACGTCCCAACGCCTACTACTACGGCATCTCCGGCCGATAAAGCCGCTACCCGCGCTGACAGACTTCAGCAGTATAAGGATAAATTACAGGATAAACTTACCGTAGCACAAGAAAGACGTATCCAGGGCGCTTGTAAGGCAGCACAAACTATAACAACTAAACTGGCTGCGAATATAGAAAGGGTTAGGGCGAACCGTAAATCTGCTTACGATAATGTTAATAGTAAGCTCAAGGAGGTTGTTGCAAAAATTAGAGCTACAGACGTTGATACGACGGAACTTGATGCTGCTATAGTTACTCTAAAATCTAAAATGGATGCTTTTATGGGTGCTGTTGACACCTATCAGACAACAGTAAGCGATCTATCAGAGATGGACTGCCAAGCAGATCCATCTGCTTTTAAAGCGGCGTTAGAATCTGCAAAAAGTCAAAGAGTGGCATTAGTTAGCTCTTCACAAGATATCAGGCTATATGTAAATAATACTATTAAGCCTATCTTAAAGACGATCAAAGATACTTTGCAAGCTAATAGGGATAAAACTGACCAAGCAGGAGGTACTCAATAATGGATGAACAAGATAACAAAGTTGACGTAAAAGTCGAGAATACCAATGTTGAGGTTAGTGAGGCAACAGAAGCAGTTGCAGTAGCTGTTGAATCTCCAAGTACAGACAACGGTTCCGCTCCCGTAAACAATCTAACTCCTCCTCCAGCGGCAGATTCATCAAATGATGGCAGCGAGGGAAGAGAGAGCAAAGAACAAGAGTCTCCTGAGCCAATACAAAATAACGAGAATAACGGTGAGGTAAAAGTTGCTCCCGAATCTTCTATCCCAAGCGAAGATCCAGAAGACGCGCTAGATAACGAAGAACAAGAGCCAAATAAGGAAAGCACTTTTCCTCCAGACGAGGATATGCCACAAGAACCTATGGAGGCCTTAGCAGAGACCCCTGTGGATGCCTCAACCCCCATAGAACCCACAGCTCAACCACAGTCAACGAAGCCCATTGTTCATTCTCAGATGGTTAGCGGTGATAAACCGCATGAACATCGTAATAATAAGAAGTTAGCTGTTTTGGTGACATTGTTGGTTGCCGTAATATTAGCCGGAATAATGGTCTATATATATGTTTCTACCACAGATAATACTCGTAAAACAACGGCACAGTCATCTCAGAGTCAATCAACTTCTAATACTGCTGTTCAAGCCGCTGCCGCTGCTGTTACTCCTGCAACCGTATCTGACGTTAATCAAGCAACTACAGACTTAGATGCAGCACTGCAGGCGCTAAACGACACTTCTGATTTTAGTGATACTTCTTTAACAGACCAAACTCTGGGCTTGTAGAGTAATTATTTAAAAGATGTTTTAGATTGGTGAAGGACCCTTTGAGGGAACGGTATTTCTATGCCGTTTTTATCAAATGCGATTTTTAGGCGTTTTCTTAGTTCGCCCGTAACACTCCATTGTTTGGACGGTGCAGTTCTGCCAACAATCTTTATTTCAATAGCGGATTCTGCAAAATCGTTAATTCTTAAGAATCTAGGTGCTTCAATAATATAATCTTGCCAGTCGGCCTCTTCACTTAGTTTTATACCAATGTCATTAACTAATTTCTCCAACTTTTCTATATCTGTGTTGTAGCCAACGCCAATATTGAGATTGACCTTGGAGTATTCCATTGTCATGTTGGTGGCAAGTGTAACTTCGCCGTTAGACATATGGTGTACTTTGCCGTCTAAGTCTCTCAGGACAGTCTCTCTAAGGGTTACCCTTTCCACTGTTCCGGACACTAACCCATTTAGCTCAACGACATCGCCGACCCTGTATTGATTCTCAGCTAAAATGAACATGCCTGATAGAAAATCTTTAACAAGAGATTGTGCTCCAAAGCCAATAGCTAAGCCTGCAATTCCAGCACCTGCAATAAGTGGTGCTATATTTACTCCAAGTTCAGATAGTAATAGCAGCAAGGCTAAGACCCAAATGGAAACATGCAGTCCAGCACTTACTGTACTAATCAAGGTGTCTTCTCTTTGTTTTTCGTCTTTAGAAGTTTTAAATCTATCTGCCTTGATTGCTCCTCTAATTATCCTCCGTAAAAAAACCATCACAAACTTACGGGATACATAGGCTAGCGTGACTATAAGAGCAATATTTAAAGCATGATTCTTTGCAAATTCTACTAAACCATTTGTCATTACTGCAGTATAACAAATATGCTTATGTAATAGATACTCCTGTTAATGAGTATTTTGATACGCTACAATATATAAAACTAGATTGGAGAAGTTATGACATTTGATGAATATCAAAAAAAGGCTATTGCTACAGACTTGTTTGAAGGTGAGCGTTCGATTGATTCGCAGGCATTCTTTACGAAACTGCTTGGCTTGGTTGGTGAAACGGGAGAAATAGCTGAGAAATTTAAGAAAATCTACAGGGATAATGGCGGTAAAATATCAAAAGAGCAAACTAATGATATAAAAAAAGAACTCGGCGATGTTTTATGGTACACGGCAGTAATTTCTGAGTATTTAAATATTTCTTTTGATGATGTCGCAGAACTAAATATTGCAAAGTTGGCCAGTAGAAAAGCTAGAGGCAAAGTTAGTGGATCCGGAGACGATAGGTGAGTAACATCTATAATACTCAGCGTCCATATGCGGCTGCTTATATGCTGTTTAAGAACAAAAAAGGTGAAATAGCCTTTGTATTAAGATCAAAACCTGGCACCTGGATGTTTGGTCATTACGGTCTTCCTGCAGGTAAAGTTGAGCCTAAGGAGACTTACACAGAAACGGCAGTAAGAGAATCTAGAGAAGAAGTTGGTGCTACGGTGGGTTTAAAGAATCTTAACCACGCTCTAACAGTACACAGATTTGCGATTGAAGGAGACGGTAGAACTTCAGAGTGGGTGGATATCTTATTTGAGGTTAAAGAATGGGAGGGGGAGCTATATAATGCTGAACCTCAAAAGCACAGTGAATTGGCTTGGTTTGGCCCTAACAATCTACCAGATAACATCATACCGGCTGACCGGGCGTCTCTAAAGGCAATAGCAGAAGGAAAACACTACACAGAGTTTGGCTGGGAAGACGCTAAGTAGTTTTTAGAATTCGTGTCTGAGCCATTCGTCTAGGCTACCACTACCACCAGCGCTTAGGCATAAGACTAAGTCACCTTGCTTAGCATGTTTAGATATTGATTTTTTGAGATTTTCATTAAGCTTAGCTGGTTCAGTATCGCTTGGATTCTGGATGATCTTGGTTAATTTTTCAGGTGTCAGAAGTTCTAAAGACTCGTCTTCGCGGGCTAAATAACTGGGTACTACATATAACTTCTTTATCCCTTTAAATAAATCTTTTAGCTCAGATTTAATAAAATGCTGCCGCGTATTATGAAGCCCCTCATACACTACTATAACATTACCATTAGTGCTTTCGTAAGCAACCTGCAGGGCCCCAAGTATTTTCTCAGGGGTATGGGCATAATCACTGTAGATGTTCTCTGATATTTTTTCAAATCTACGCATAACACCAGGGAATATATTTATAAGTTGCACTGGGCCTAAGTCATCCGATAAATTCATTAATTCCAAGGTAGATAATGCTAGTTGAGCATCGAGTTTATTTACTCTTCCAGGTAAATTAATTTCAGGATTTAAATTTTCTTTTTTTAGTAGTTGTATATTATTAGCAAGTTTTGAGTTTAGTTTTTCAAAATCTGCATGCCAGATTATGGTATTGCCAGAATTGCCAATAAAACTTTCAAAAGCTTTGCAGTATTCTTCTTTTGTAGTATATATATCTGGATGGTCGTATCCGATTCCTGTAATAACCGACATCTCAGGCGCAAAACTTAAGAAATTGTGATCATATTCGTCGGCTTCGTATATAAAATACTTAGACTGGTTATTGTAATGCGCCATTTCGCCAAAGGAAATTTCTGCCCCGATTAAATAGCTAACGGGTATCTTGAGTTGTTTGAAAAGCCAAACAAGCATTGCCGTAGTAGTACTTTTGCCATGTGTTCCTGCTACTGCAATCATTTTTTGGTTAGATTGTTTTAGAAATTCATTGATAAATTCGTCGCGCTTACTGATTCTAATACCTTCTTGGCTTGCAAATTCTAATTCAGGAGGATTTAAATTTTCTCTTACAACAGCAGAGGAGTATACCAGCCAATCTATAGGGTTGTTGTTGTGGATTTGTGAAATCGAAGTCGAATCTTGGCCAATAACAACATCTTTAATGTCCAGGTCTTGCAAATGTTTTATATGATGGCTCATCTGTTTGTCAGACCCAGATACTTGATGTCCGGCTTCTTTAGCGATTATCGCCAAGGGGCCAATACCTACGCCACCAATGCCAGAAAAATATACATGCATGCCTTTATTCTACCTTTTGCCAAAGATGTTTGCTATAGTTTAGTATAGTAACTAACAAAAAATCAAAAATGCTAAACAAAATAATTCACAAAATTGCCTACCACAGACACCCTTGGAGAAAGTTCAAATTTGATGAACTTGCAGAGATTTATACCTCAATGAGCTTAAGAAGCTTTGGCTTTGGAATTATTGGTATTTTTGTTCCAATCTTTTTGTTTAAGAGCAACGTATCGCTAAGAGGAATTTTTTTCTTTTATAGTGCTTTTTTTCTACTTAGAATTCCTGTGTCGTATGTTGCGGCTTTCGTAGTAGGTAGAATAGGACCAAAGCATACAATTGCCATTAGTACCGTTCTGATTATCATGTTTCTGCTACTGTTATTAACATATGAAACTCTTGGATGGCCTCTACTGTTTATGTCCTTTTTCTTTACATTATCTAACGGGTTATTCTTCGTCGCCTATAATACCGATTTTTCTAAGATTAAAGATAGTAAAAACGGAGGTAAAGAATTAGGATGGCTGTACATCTTTGAACGTGCTGGTACTACTTTAGGCCCCATTGTCGGAGGTTTACTGGCTAGCTTTGTTTCTCCCGAACTTACCATTGCTCTAGCTATGTTAATACTGGCTAGCTCACTAATTCCACTGTTTTTGACTAATGAGCCAACTCGCATACATCAGAAAGTAACTTTCAAGGGGTTTAAGTGGCAGAGCCATAAGAGGGACTTTATATCACTCAGCGCATATAATTTAGAAAACGTAGCAAGTCAAGTGATGTGGCCACTTCTAGTAGGTGTTTTGATATTTACAGAGGATACTTACGCGAAGGTAGGTGCAATAATTGCAATTGGAACCGGCATCTCGATGTTTAGTGCTTATATGTTTGGTAAATTTATAGATAACAGGAAAGGTCTTGCTCTACTTAACTACGGTACAGTCATGAACGCTATTACGCACGTTATTCGCTCAACCGTAACCGCTGCAGGCGGAGCTATCGCTATTAGTGTGTTAAATGAGCCAATAACGCTCTCCTATAGAATGCCGCTTGTTAAAGGTTTTTATGATGCAGCTGATTCTGAGGATGGTTATAGAATCGTGTATTTGGTAGTTGCTGAAATGTTAACAGGTATAACTAAGGCAATATTCAGTCTGTCGTTGCTAGCTGCAAGCTACATTTTTGATCCAGTTAATGTGCTGCGCTATAGTTTTATATTCGTAGGTATACTAAGTCTAGGTATTTTGTTGCAAAGGTTTCCGGCACTAAAAAAGGTATAATAAATACATGAAAAAAAGAAAAGCCAAAAATAAGCATCTGCAGAAACGTTCTTTAGCCTGGTTAGCTTTTTTTGCGATTTTAACTATAGGTTTTGGTCTAGCTGGCGTAAAAGGACTTGTGCAGAATTCTCAAGGTGCTAAAGATCGCTATGATTCATTAATAGCAGTGGATAAAGCAGGAGGTGATGTATCAAAGTCTTTGAATGAATTACGAGCATTTATATTTAATCATATGAATACACAGATAGGTAACGAAGAGGGTATTAACCCGCCAATTCAACTTAAGGGTACTTATGACAGACTTTTAGCAGCAGAAGAGGCTAGAGTAATCAAAATAAATAAGGATCTTACACCTATAGCTCAACAATATTGTGAAGATTCTAATCCTAATGATAAATCTAGCAGCAGTAGATTAAACTGTATCCAAGAGTACGTGAACTCTCACGGAGGTCTTACTGAAACAATCAACAGTGATTTATATAAGTTTGATTTCGCTCCACCAGTTTGGTCTACGGATTTGGCTGGGCTTGGTCTATTGCTTAGTGCTATTAGTGGCTTAGTATTTATAATCGATTTAATGTTCTATTTTCGCACCAAGCGTATGGTTCATTTAGCTAATTAAAAAAGTCATCCTGATTTTTTGAGGATGACTTTTATCAAGAGACTGCTTACCTTTTTTAAGAACTAAGGAGCAGGTGTACCGGTTGCTGGAGCAGGAGTTGGATTTGCTGCTGCTGGAGCTGGAGTACCAGATGCTGGAGTAGGATCTGCTGCTGGAGTCTGTGAATTACCGCCGTCGGCTTTGTACTTAGTGATTGCAGTAACAACTTGGCCATCATCTTTTAGGTTTTCCCAGTATAGAACCTTATCTCTAGAAACAAACATCATATCTTGAGGACCGTGAAGTTCATTTCCAAGCTTAGCTAAACTTATGTTTGGCTGAGCAGCTTGCTGGTCTACGCCTTGAGGTTGGATTGGGTTATCTACCCTTACGTAATATATATCTGTAAGTTTATACAAACTGTCGTTATAGACATTGAGTTTACCGAAGTAAACCTGTCCATCTTGGCTATTTAAGAAAACTGCTTGATATTTGTCTGATTGAATCAAGTCTGATTCACTGTTAACGTTAGTACCAAAAACGAGCGCAGCTATTATTCCTAATAACAGCAATGATCCTGCAATAAGCATGAATATTGAGCTTACTTTTCCAAAATCAAACTTCGAACTCTTTTTGTTATTCGAACTACTTTTTACTGGTTGAAATGCTGGCGCAGCTTGACTACTATTTGTGTCTACAGCAGCTTGAGTCGCCTGTACTGGGCGATTGCCTCTATTGGCAAAATCCATCTCCCACCTTACCTTTCTTTTATTTACATCTATTAATACAATTCTTAGTTTAATACATAAGCGGTAATAAAGGCAACTCTTTTTACAAAAAAACGATAAAAGGTATTGACAAGTGTTAGCCGAAAAGCGTAAGGTGTAATTACTAACTAATGTTAAGAGGGAAAGGTGTAAGCAAATGGCTACATATAAGCACACAAACTCAAAGGGTGTAACATATTACTTAAACTCCAAGGATGTAACACTCCGAGGTGGCAAGGTACAGACAATTTATTACTTCAGTAAAGATGATCGCGCAGAAGGTATTTCAGCAGTACCTGATGGTATGCAAGTTAATGAAAACCCACGAAACGGTTTCTTGACTGTTAGTCGTAAGAAGTAAGTACTACTTACAAATAGATAAGACTACAAAGAGAGCTCCTTCCCTAAACAAGAGGAGCTTTTTTTATACTCTCGCGAACATTGCGCAGTAAGCACAAGTATGATATAATAGCCTTATGACAAGCCCCGAAAACCCCGTACCAGCTCCTGAACCATCTGAATCTCCTAGCGATGACATTCGTGGACTACATAGGTTAGTTAATGAACCTGTAATCCCTGGCCAACATGATGATTACGGGACTTATTTTGAGGTACCCGGGCCAGAAACACGCGAGTTAGAAGGTGATGCCGCAGACTCTGTAGGAGAGCCAGTGCAACAAGGTCTTTTTGATATAAGTAGTGTAGTAGAAGAACCTGTAGAAGAAGAACAACTCGATGCCAATACTGAAAAAGTGGCAGATAATGGATATGACCCACAGGGGCGTAGCCCAGGTGCTCAGAGAGCACAACGGAACATAGATAGCGATTTCTGGAGAAATCAAGGTAGATAGTGGCGCGCAGAAAAAGACCATTACCAGGGCAGGAATCCTTTCAAATAGTAGAGGGCACACTTGAGGTTGAGAAATATCCGGACGACGGCCCATCAGTAATTATGCGTCGCTATAATTTAGAGCATGCACAGAACACTGCAAAGCGCCGGAAGGATAGGAAGGGCGAGTTAAAACTTAATAAGCGAACCACCACTTTTAACAGGAAAACGAGAAAATTATGGATTCCTGGGTCTGGCACCGAACATAGCTATGTCATCCATTGCCCTGAGAGTTTAATAGTGATGAACGCTCAATCTGCGCGTGAGAGGGTTAAAGAAAAGTACAGAGACGACGAGACTGTTTCAACAAAACAAGCCAATGCTTGGGGTAATTATGCAGCCAGTATGTCCCGTCCTGAATCAATGAAAAAGTTCATAAGCTATAATGTCGACTCATCCGTTAATATGTTAAGCCTGAGTTATGCGCTAAAGGATTCTGAGGTTTCAGGGGCTATAGGTGAGTACACAGCAGACAGTATAAGAAGTTCAGACCAAGCAATACGCGGTGTGTCACGTTATCTATATACACTAAGGTCTTTTGTAGGTGCGAACAGGCAAGGTGATCATATCCGGCGGCAATGGCTACAAGATAGATGGGTTAACAAGATTGCAGAGGCAGAAGA
>CAYVHE010000010.1:0-7559 GCA_964451085.1 uncultured Candidatus Saccharibacteria bacterium
AAAACGCAAGCGTTCCTCGGTAATGTTAGACCCGTGCTGAACCACATGCTCACCCAGTACATTACGCAAGGCCTGATACATCAAGTGCGTTGCAGTGTGGTATTTTTTGTGCTGCAGGGTATGACCACCAAGCCCTCCCTTAAAAGTCCCTTTTGCGGCGGTTTGTGACCGTTCACGTTGTTCCTTCATCTTACCGTCAAACTCGTCTTGCCAGTTTTCGCTGATTTCAATATCAGCTTTCTGTGCTTCCTCAACACTCAACTCCTTAGGAAAGCCGTAAGTATCATATAGTGTAAAAATTATTGAGCCCGATAGTCCTTCTGTAGATAGCTTGCCAAATTCTCTTAACCCCTTGCGCAATGTTTGTTTAAAGACCTTTTCTTCTTTAACCAAAGTAGCAATCACGTTTTGCTCATTACTTAGCAGTTCAGGGAAGTCCTCTCGGTATATTTCTGCAATTACAGGTGCAATTTCTTGTACAAAATTCTGCTCTATACCTAAGTTAAAGGCCTTCAAAATAGCTCGGCGCATCAACCGGCGCATCACATAACCCTGTTCTTTGTTGCTCGGCTTAACACCGTCAACAGCTAAGAACATCGCCCCACGTAAATGGTCAGCTATAACCCGCATTTCTTCTTTATTGTCATCATATTTGGATTTAGAAAGCTTTTCTAATTTTGCAATTATAGGCGCCATTAAGCTAATCTTGTATACATCCGGACTGTTAATAGCGGCAGCTGCAATCCGCTCTAGGCCACCGCCAAAGTCAACATTTTGCTTTGGCAATTCTTCAAACCCCTTATCGGTCCTTTTGTATTGCATAAAAACTTGATTACCAATCTCCATAAATCTACCACTATCGTTGGCTGGATGGGCTTTGCCCCAAGATTTTTCGTCGTGCAACTCGTCACCAAAATCATAAAACACTTCGCTGTCTGGCCCGCAAGGGTCCCCAATAGGGGTTTTAGCTATCCCGCCGCCCCGAGACCACCAATTCTCGCTATCATCATAATAAAATATTCGGCCACCCTGCATACCTACTTTGTCGCCATTTTCTGAACTACCAATTTCTATAATTTTATTGTCTATCCCCTGTTCTGCAAATAAATCTTGCCATATTTCGGCCGATTCTACGTCCTTTGGTATGCCGGCTTTTTCTTCACCAATAAAACAAGTCACGTAGATTTTATTTGGATCTAATCCAACCTCACCTACCAAGAACTCAAAAAACCATCTTATCTGTTCCTTTTTAAAATAATCACCAAGACTCCAATTTCCAAGCATTTCAAAAAAAGTTGTATGCCTATTATCGCCAATATCGTCTATATCCTGCGCTCGCATACAAGTTTGACTATCAACCAGTCGCACGCCCTTTGGGTGCGTATCTCCCAATAAATATGGCAACAGTGGCTGCATACCTGAACCGGTAAACAAAGTTGTTGGGTCGTCCTTTGGAACAAGCTGAGCACGGGGAATCACCACATGCCCCTTATCCTCAAAGTATTTCAAATAAGCTCTACGTATTTCTTGTGCTGTCATATAATTTCTGCTTCACTATTCAAGACAAAACTAAGGTTTTATCTCGACGCGCGGGACAGTCGAATAGATCGCCTGTTCCGGCTGCTCTTTTTACTTTGAGCACCAAGCACCCCTTTCTTTTCATTCATATTTCTAATTCATCGCCTTATTATACTAACAGTTTACAGTATTTAGCCTACAGATTACAGCTCACGTCGCCAAGTAATCCTGTGTATTCTTTCTTTCTTAGTTAGCAGATTAGCGGACTGGATGGTTAAATTTCTTTGCTAGAGGTATATTTCTTTTGTAGAGCCGTAATTTCATTTCTGTTTGGTATTTTCATAATATTATACCGCCACCTAGGCATGTTTCTCCGTCGTAGATTACGGCAGACTGCCCGGGAGTTAAGGCCCTTATAGGGTCTTTAAGCTTTAAATTCGCTACTACCTCTTTTTTTGAATCTTTGCTAATTGCAAGAAACTTGCAATTTACTAGCTTTGCTCGATGTCTTGTACGTACCTTGTAAGCTGTGCCTAGCTTTGGGATTTCACCTATCCAGCGACAGTTCGTGAGCTTAATTGTGTCCGACCATAAATTTTTATCAGAGATATCACTAGTCACGTATACTTCATTCTTCTTCATATCTTTGCCCGTTACGTAATACGGCATACCCCCGCCAACGTCCAAGCCATGCCTCTGACCAATGGTATAAAATAAGGCTCCGTCGTGCTCCCCGACAACTTTTTTGTCCTGATCCATAATATTTCCAGGTTTTGTTTTAACATAATTACTTAAAAACTCTCTAATTCCCACCTTACCAACAAAGCATATCCCCATACTTTCTTTTTTGTTGGCGGTTATTAAGTCTCGTTTTTGGGCTTCTTTGCGAACTTCCGGCTTAGTTAAATGCCCAATCGGAAACAAGGTATGTGCTACAGCTTCTGCTTTTATTCGATACAAAAAGTAAGTTTGATCCTTATTCTCGTCCACCGCCCTAAGTAATTTTCCATCTTTTGTCTTCGAGTAATGACCGGTAGCTATATAATCCGCCCCCTCTGACCTTGCAACATCGTAAAATAACTTAAACTTAATTTCTTGGTTACACATTACGTCCGGGTTTGGCGTAATACCTGATTTATACCCATCTATCATGTATTTAACCACTCGATTAAAATACTGTTTTTCAAAATCATACATCTTAAACGGAATACCCAATTTTACGGCAACACGTTTTGCATCCTGGTAATCTTCTTTCCAAGGGCACGGAAATCCCGGCAAGCTCTTTGACCAATTTTTCATATAGACACCCGTCACGTCATAACCAGCCTCTACCAATAAAGCAGCAGACACCGAACTATCCACACCACCACTCAAACCAACAAAAACCTTTTTGGCTTTATTACTAATCATATAACTGATAATGCGACCCAATCATCGCGTATAAATAAACTTCGTCTCCAATGATTTCATAAATCGCCCTAATATCTCCGGTAATATTAATACTATAAAAACCTTTTAGCTTACCCTGCAAGGCGTGGTTATTTAAAAGCGGGTTATAAATATCTTCTTCAAATAATTCTATCCTAATATACAGGGCTTTTTGTGTCTTCGGAAGCTGTTTTGCAAGCTGCTTAACGAATTTTTTTCTAAACCGGATTGTCATAAGAGTAGATTACAGCTCGGACTTAAGCCATTTTATTGCATCTTTTGCATCACTAAACTCTGGAGAAACATTTATGCCCTTCTTAGCCTCTTCGGAACCCTTTAATAGTTCTTCGACTACTTCCGGCTTTAGCCGAGGTTGGTCACTGATGGTCACTGACCTAGTTCGCACAAATTGTCGCAAGTTAGCTGAAACTACCGTGCTTAAAGGCAGCCCCAATGATTCGGCGGCTTCTTGTGCCTGTTTCTTCAACTTAGGGTCTAGTTTAACGTGTAAAACTGTATTACTCATTGTAACTACATTGTACACGATGGTTACATTTTTTTCAACAACACCTTGAATAATGTGAAGTGCAAATCGTAAACTAATAATAGACTACCCTATCTAGGCTTCACACTTGATTGTAGTTTTTTGATTGTTCTTATCACGTAAGATTGCAGTGTACTAAAACAGTTCAGCTCTGAGCTATTTTGGGTTTTCTTCATACTCGAACGTAAAGGAGTCGCATCTATAATACGGCGAGAAGGCTTGTGGGTTGATGGGTACCCATTAAGCAGGCCACATGCTAAGGCATTGGCTTTGAGGCAGATTGGAATTTTTACTGCGTATTGAAAACGAACCGTATCTTAATACGGTGAAGTGCAACCCGCAAAGTATAAATATCCAATCTAGCCAAAGACAAAAAAACGTCAAGGTTACTACTCATATTAGTGAGCAGTGTCTTTTTTCTTGGACCAATATCTCAGTTCTGTAGGGTGTGTAGAACAGGCTTGAGTGCAGCTTGTACTTTCTTCGATTTCGCATTGAACAATCCGTACATAAAACGACTACACGGTCTTGGGACCTCTAGGATTCTGGCTTTGAGGCAGAGTGGATATTTTGTTGCGTATTGCAAGGGAGACGTACTAAAGTACGACGACTGCGAAACGTAAGACGAAAGATTCAATCTGACCAAAGACAAGGATTGCAGAGTTTCTGGCTCTGCCAGAAAGCAGGCAATTCTTGGGCCAGGATTCTAGATGTCGGAGAAGGGGTGCTCACCGTGCTCAATCCTCTTCTTAAGTATATGCACCATATACCGCTTGCCCAACCAAAAAGTCGAAACAATAAACGGTACAATAACAGTTGCCGGCCACCAAATAACTTTAGTTTTAGTAGTAGAGAATGAGGAGCCACCACTTACAGGAGTTCCATCAGAATTAGTGCCGCCTCCAGCTTGTCCTGTTGTTTGTGACAATGGCCCATTTGCAACGCCAACAAGTTGTAAGAATGCAGTAGTACCATTTGTATCTACCACTTTTACAATAATATTAAATACACCAGGTTCTTGATATGTGTGTTGCAGGTCAACATTGCCAGGAAATGGTTGGCTAAGTATGTCTGCCTCAGACCCGTCACCCCAATCAGTACTGAAAGCATAAGGACCGGTACCTCCACTTAGAATTACTGGCCATATTAGAACTTCATGTGGGAATGCACCTCTCTTGGCGTAGTTACTGGTTAAAGTTACTCTTGTGGGTGCTCCTTCAGTTGTATCCTGAAAAGTAACAGTTACAACATTAGAGTCTGGACCTGGCTGGTCAAGAGCATCATAAACTCTCGCTACTAGATCATTAGAGCCAACAAACAAGTCTGTCTGCAAGCTAAAACTACCCGATACGCATTGTACAGACCCAGCAAAAACATTATTTTTAAAAACTTTTACTAATAAAGCATCAGGACAAGTACCGGTCATAATAATAGGAACTTTAGAAAATTCCTGCCCGTTAGTCGGAAAAGATATATTGGCACCCTGTGTTGGTGGTGGCGCACTAATTGTACCTGTAAGACCAACAGATCCGGACTGAACCGGATCTGAAGGAGCTGCGTTTGCCCCATTTGCACCCAACACAAGGAAGAATGCTGCAACAACGAAGGAAACAGTCAAAACCGTCTTCTTCAGTTCCTGCCAGGAACTAGGAAAGAATTTTTTCATTTGTTTTGGTACTTTTTGTTAATTTATTAACACTTTTATTTTACACCACGGTTATTCTAACCGCAAGCGTTTTCTAGACTTTTTTAATGATTATCGACGTCTACGTGTAGCACGTGTCTTAAACTTTCTGCGCAATACGAACGCTAAAGATATAAGTACTAGCAAAAAGGCCACGCTAACTGCTATCAACCATGTCGGAATATACCAAAATGATGCACTTACAAAAAATAACTCTCCGTTGCTACTATGCGATACGTCTCCTGAGATAGTGTATTTACCAGGCCATCGCAAAGGACTAACTTTATCGGTTTTTAACTCACCATTGACGGTCTTCTCTTCTATATTATTAAAGTCTTTCATGAATAATCTTGAAGTATTTGGCAAGATGTTACTACGCCTGCTTGAGCCATTAAGTTCATACTCAAATATCTTTTTTCCACGCCAATCTTTTACTTGAATTTTACCGAATGGTTTAGAATAACTATTACCAAGGTTCTCAATTAAAACTCCAATATTGTTTGGCTTCTGCGTAAAAATTGACCCCGATTTATCGTCAATATAAGCACTTACACCTTTGACTGCTATCTTCTCAGTTATATTTCCTGGAACTTCTAATAGTATAAGCGACCCAACACTTGCTACTAACGCTACCTGTCCAGTTTCTGACGATCCTATTGGAGCAGCACGGTACAGCATAGATCCATAATATGCGCCGGGGCTAGAGTCAACTGATACGTTTAAGGTTATAGTAACCTCTTTTTCTTCATCTGGTTGTAAGTCAAAACTTACTGGAACAGTAAGGAAAGACCTAAGTGAATGTGCGCTTATATCACTAGGGTCACCGACCAGTTTAGGTTGGCCAGTTACTCCATCTGACTCGAAATCATTTAAAGCAGGCTTAACAGTAACTGGATTTTGGGTTACATTTTTTACTATATGGACTACATCCTTTGATGCATCTTTTTCTATTACAAGTTCGGATCGAGTTGGTGATACACGTAACCCACTACCCCCAGGATTTATTGGTTCCTGCGCATATACTACTGGAATAATAAACGTACTGGATATTGAAATTACGCCGGCAATAATTAAATAACTTAACTTTTTTATGTTCTGATACATCATCTCTCCTATTGATTTCTATTAGACATAATATTAAAGTAATTTATACCTAAAAGCAATAGCTTTTAGGTTAAAAGGTGGCTATTGAAGTATAAGTTAGTGTTGTCGCATAAACACCAGGAGGCTGATTCAAAGGAACGTTCACAACGTAGCTTACTGTATACCTATTATATCCAGTAGAAATTGCCGAGCCCGCAAGCCGGTCACCGTCATTAAATCGGAATATATTTGCTACGTTATAGTTTGAATCAGGCGATCCTGAAGCAACTACACCAGACAGGGGGTCAGCACCTACAGAAGGGGCTGAATTAGCTCTTAAATTAACACCAAACTGTGAAGTTCCAGGCATACTTGCAGTCTGAGCAGTCAGTGCGCTAATCGTATTATTGCCCGAGGTTAGAGTTTGACCATTGATATATGTGTCATACCCATCTGGATCGTTAGTAGCAACCGAAAACTGTGAAGATACAGAAGTAGGAGCTTGACTAGATAGTTCACCAAAGTTTGCTAAAAAACCGTTAGCCGCAGTACAGTCTAACGCAACCGTTACACCTACACAAAAAGTTATATACGGAGGTACATAAGCAGAAATATCATATTTTTCCTCGACGACAAATACGACTGAACCCTCATCAATTTTTGTACCAGTAGCATCTGGTCCATCATAGACACTAACCCTAACGTACACGATGTCGTTAGGTAGCCCAGGATTGTTGAAATTATCTATTGCATAAGTTGAAGTTGTACTAGGTTCTACTGCTGCGACTCTAGTTATAATGGCATTATTGGCATTAGATGCCCCGCTCTTAATAAATCCTGTGATCCCTAGTTGAGATGTTAGATTAAACGAAGATAAATCAAAACTAGTTGGCGGGATACAAACAATATTTTGCAGCGGACTGTTAGCGCAATATTCGAATTTCACGGAGGACACATTAGATGCGCCCTGATTAACAAAACTAAATCTATGCTCAACAGGAGTGCTGGCGAAACTTGTAGATATTTGTACACTTCTACTCTTTAATTCTGCGGCAAACGACTGAGCACCAAAAAAAACCGTTGAGTACAAAATTAAAACAAACACTATAGCGGTAGACTTTATATATTTACTATATTTTTTTGTTGTCATACCGCTCATAGTGTTGTTCTTTCTCGCAATTTACTAAAACTACATTAATTTTGCTTTCTTGCTATTACCCATCAGAGTAATAGCAAGAAGATTTATCCTAGAACTGTCCTGTAGCTACAAAGTTTGCAGTTACAGTATAGACACCTGTTGGC